>DASVOS010000011.1 GCA_036383255.1 Gammaproteobacteria bacterium
CCTCCCAGCGGCCCTCGGCCGCTGCAGCCGGCAGGCGTCCGGGCAGCGGGCGGGCGGCAGCCAGCGCCGCGTCCGCTGCCCTGTCATATAAGAGCTCGATGAAGGCGCCGTAGGAGAGCACCGCTGGCCGTTCCCATGCCGCGTCGCCGGCGGTCTGCCGCGCCTCGCCATGGGCGAGGCGCACCGCCCGTGCCAGCCGCTCGCCGGAGGCCACCAGCATGGCGCCCGCATCCAGTGCGGCGAGCACCTCGGCCTGGTGCCAGATGCGCTTGAAAGCCATGTAAGGGACCCTATCTATATAAGGTGACAGTTTAACCCGTGCCCGGCGCGGCCTTGCGGCTTACAATACCGCCATCGGCATCTCACCAAGGTATGTCCATGTTTGAACGCTACAAGACCAGCAACCCGATCCTGAACTCCAAGGCGTTCGGTCAGACCGGCGTCATCGGCGGGGATCGCATGACCGTGGCCGGCACCATCGGCAAGAGCTTCATCATGCTCATCCTGCTGACCCTTACCGCCGGATGGGTCTGGGGCCAGCTCTACACCACCGGCTCCGCCCAGGCGGTCGCGCCCTACATCCTCGGCGGCGTCATCGGCGGCCTGGTGTTCGCCCTGGCGAGCACCTTCAAGCCCAACTGGTCACCGGTCACCGCGCCGCTCTACGCGATCTGCGAGGGCCTGGCCCTGGGCGGCTTCTCGGCGCTGTTCGAGATGCGCTACCCCGGCATCGTGATCCAGGCGGTGGGCCTCACCCTGGCGGTGGCCTTCGGCATGCTGATGCTGTACGGCACCGGCATCATCAAGGTCACGGACCGGCTGCGCCGCATGATCGTCGCCGCCACCCTCGGCATCCTGCTGTTCTACCTGGTCACCTGGGTGGTGTCGCTCTTCGGGGTGGACACCAGCGTGGTCTACGGCCACAGCAGCCTCTCCATCGGCATCAGCCTGGTGATCGTCGCCATCGCCGCCTTCAACCTGGTGCTGGACTTCGACATGATCGCGCAGCAGACCACCATCGGCGCGCCGCGCTTCATGGAGTGGTATGGCGCCTTCGCGCTGATGGTCACCCTGGTGTGGCTGTACCTGGAGATCCTGCGCCTCTTGGGCAACACCCGGCGCTGAGTCCTTCCAGTCCGCAAAAAAAGAAGCCCCGGTCTCACGACCGGGGCTTTTTCATTGGCAGATGATCAGGGCGTGAGCAGCGGGTTGCCGTCCGCGTCCAGGTAGTGGATGGGCCCCAGGTTCAGGGCCTTCACCTCTGCCTCGATCTTGGCCCGGTCCCCCACCACCACCCAGATGAGCTGCTTGGGATGCACCGTCTCGTCGGCGGCGCGCTTCATGTCGTCCAGCGTCAGTGCCGCCACCTTCCCGGAGTAGCTGTCCCAGTAGCCGGCAGGCAGGCCGTAGGCGAGCTGGGTGCCGATGGCGCTCATCACCGCGCCGCCGGTCTCCCAGTCCCCCGGCAGCGTCAGGGTACGCAGGCTCTTGGCGCGGGCGAGCTCCTCCGCCGTCACCGGCTTGTCCGAGACCACGCCGGTGAGCTCCTTCTGCAGCTCCGCCATGGAGGCACCGGTCTTGTCGGTCTGCACCGGCGCGTAGGCGATGAACGGCCGCTGGCCGCGCGCCGACACCAGGAAGGTATAGGCGCCGTAGGCCCAATGCTTGTCCTCGCGCAGGTTCATGTTGACGCGCGCGGTGAAGTCGCCGCCCAGTACCGTGTTCATGGTCTGGATCGCCACGTTGTCAGGCGTGCCGTAGGGCGGCGCCACGTTGCCGGCGAAGATGATGCTCTGCTCGGAGCCCGGGCGGTCCACGAGGTACACCGCGGTAGCAGGCGCCAGCGGCACCGTCGCCAGGTTCTTGGCCGGCACGCTGCCGGGCTTCCACCCGGCGAACAGCTTCTCCAGCCTGGGCTTGAGCTCCGCCATGGTCACGTCACCTACCGCCACCAGGGTGGCGTTGTTGGGCTTGAACCAGGTGTCGTGGAAGCGTTTCAAGTCCGCGGGCGTGAGCTTGCTCACGCTCGCTTCGTACCCGGAACCCGTCAGCGGCAATGAATAAGCGTTGCCCTCGCCGTACAGCAGCTTTGGGAACACCCGCAGGGCCATGCTCACCGGCGTGCGGCGCTCCTGCTGGATCGCGGCGAGCTGCTGGTCGCGCAGCTTCGCCACGTCGGTGGCCGGGAACGTGGGATGCAGCACCACGTCCGCGAACAGCGCGAGCGAGGGATCCAGCTTGTCCTTGAGCGCCGACAGGGACACGCTGCTGGTGTCGAGGCCCGAGCCCGCCGAGAGGTCCGCGCCCAGGTCGCCGAGCTGGCTGCTGATCTGCAGCGCGTTGCGGCTCGGCGTGCCGGCGCTGAGTGCCGCCATGGCGAGCTTGGCGGTGCCGGGCGCCGAGGTGGCGTCGCTTGCGTAGCCCGCGTCCAGCAGCAGCGAGAGCTGCACCAGCGGCACGGCACTGCGCCGCACCAGCACCAGCTTGAGGCCGTTGCTCAAGGTAGCGGTCTCCTGCGCCGGGAAACGCACCTCGGGGAACTTGCCCGGAGCCGGCGCCTGGTCGCGCTTCACATCCTGCGCCGCCGGCGCGAAATCGCCGAAGGGCGTCACATCGAGGATGTAGACGCCATCCGCGAGCCACGCATTGGCCTCGCGCTTGAGGTCGGCGGCGGTGGCGGCACGGGTGCGCTGCAGCGACTCGCGGTAGGCGCCGGGGTCGCCGGCGAAGACCTCGCCCTTGGCCAGCACATCCGAGACGCCGCCGAACCCGCCGATGCGCTCCACGCCCCGCACGAAGTCGGCGTACTCGCCGGTGCGGGCGCGGGTGACCTCCTCGGCGGTGGGGCCGGACTTCAGGAGGCGCGCCAGCTCCTCCCGGATACCGGACTCGACCTTGTCGAGCGGCTTGCCGGGCAGCGCGGTGGCGACGATCACGAACTGGCTGCCGATCTCCCGGTCATCCAGGAACGCCCGCACGCCGCTCGCCACCCGGTCGTCGTAGACCAGGCGCTTGTAGAGCCGCGAGGCCTTGCCGTCGCTCAGCACCCGGGTCAGGAGCTCCAGATAGTCGGCAGAGGCGCTGGTCGAGTTCGGCACGTTCCACACCATGTACACGCGCGCCGCAGGCACCCGGTCCTGCAGCACCTCGCGCTGGGTACCGCTCATCTTGGCGGTCCACTCCTTCACGTGCGCCACCGGCGGCGTGGGCGGGATCGCGCCGAAGTACTGCTCCACCTTCTTCTTCACCTCGGCCGTGTCCACGTCGCCGGCGATGGAGAGCACCGCGTTGTTGGGGCCGTAGTAGGTCTTGAACCACTCCTGCACGTCGGCGAGGCTCGCCGCGTCCAGGTCCTCCATGGAGCCGATCACCGTGTGGTGGTAGGGATGAGCCGCGGGATAGGTGGCCTCGGCCAGGTGCAGCTCCACCTTGCCGTAGGGCGCGTTCTCGCCCTGGCGCTTCTCGTTCTGCACCACGCCGCGCTGGACGTCGAGCTTCTTCTGGTCAAGCACCGGCAGGAGGAACCCCATGCGCTCGGACTCCATCCACAGCGCCGTGTCCAGCGCGTTGCTGGGCACGTTCTCGAAGTAGTCAGTACGGTCCTCGTTGGTGGTGCCGTTGTTGTCGGTGGCGCCGATGCGGGCGAGCAGCTGGTCGAAGCCGTCCGGTGCGTGCTGCGTCCCGGTGAACATCAGGTGCTCATAGAGGTGGGCGAAGCCGCTGCGGCCGAAGGGCTCGTTCTTGGAGCCCACGTGGTACCAGACGTTGACCGCGGCGACGGGCGCCTTGTGGTCCTCGTGCACGATCACCGTGAGCCCATTGCTCAAGGTGAACTTGGTATAGGGGATGTCCACCGTGCCCGGGGCGGCAGGCTTGGCGGCCTGGGCCGCGCCGGCGGTGAAGAGCAGGGCTGCGCTGAGGAGCACGGAGATGCGGCGGTACGACATGTGTTCTTTCCCTGTTTTGTGTGCTTCGCGGCGGGCACGGCCTACCGGCGGGCCAGTCTACACCGGCACCGGGCATTGGACAGGCAACGCGGGGGGTTGGGTTCCCAGGACTTTAAGGCCCGGCGGCACAGGGGTTCGCAGCGCCGCTGCGAACGGGCAGACCGAAGGTCTCCCCCGGCTTTCCGGCGCAAGCCGGAAAGTGCCGTGCATGTTCTATTCGATTCAGCGCTTGTGAGGCGCTAGCGCCCGCATCATAAGCATGACCGCGTGGTCTATATAAGCGTCGATGGCCTGCTTGGTGGGGATGGCCTCGATGCCGAGCTGGGCCTTGAGCTGGCAGCCGTTCAGCATGCCGAAGAACTGCTCCGCCGCGAGCTTAGGGTTCTCAACCTTGAGCGTGCCGCGTGCGTCCTGCTCCGCCAGGTAGTCGGCGGCGAACTTGCGGACCACCGCGGGGCCCGCACTATAGAAGATGTCGCCCAGCTCGGGGAAGCGCGGCGCCTCCGCCATCAGGATGCGGTACATGGCCACCCGCTGCTCGGCGGCGCCGTGGTCGAGGAACTGATGCGCCATGGCGCGCAGCGTGTCCTCCGGCTTGCCGCTCTTGGCCGCCTCGTTGAAGACCACCAGCTTCAGGTCCACCCAGTAGCGGATCATGGCCGCGAACAGGTCTTCCTTGGAGCCGAAGTGGTTGTAGACCGTCTGCTTGGAGACCTTGGCCTCGTTCGCGATGGCGTCCATGCTGGCGGCGCCGAACCCCACGTCCATGAACACCTTGCGCGCGGCCTCGAGGATGGCGTCGCGCTTGGCCTCGCGTCCGCCGCCGGGGGTGGTCAGGGGGATGTCGGGGTTGCTGCTCATGGCATCACTCGCTGGACGTCACGTCGCCGCCGCTGGCCGGGGATTGTACCTGCAAGTGCAGGTCGGCAGCCGTGAGGGAGCCGGTGGCGGCCTTGAGGGTGTACTCGGCCACAGTCTCGTCCCGCTGCGCCCGGATCTGGTTGACCTTGGCGTTCAGGAGCTCCTGCTGGGCGTTCAGCACGTCCAGGGTGGTGCGCTCACCCTGCTTGTACTCCGCCAGGGTGCCGTCGTAGGCGGACTGGGCCGCCTTGATCTGCACCTGGATCGCGGCGAGGCCGGCGGTGGCGGTCTGGTAGGCCTGCCAGGCGCCGATCACCTGGTCGCGGGCCTGGCGGCGCGCGTCCAGCGCCTGCTGCTGGCTGCTGGCCGCCTCGTGGCGCGCGGCGTGCATCTGCGAGGTGAGGGAGCCGCCGGCGAATAGCGGCACCGAGAGGTTGAGCATGATGGAGCGGTTGTCGAGGCGCTCGAACAGGAACTGCGGCTCGCGCGACTTGGAGACCTGTCCGCTCAGGGTCAGGCTCGGCTTCATGCCGCTCTCGGCCACGTCCACGGCGCTCTCGGCAGCGGCGCTCTCGGCCTGCGCCAGCAGCACGCCGTAGTTCTGGTCGGCGCGGCCCAGGGCCTCATCCTGGCTCGGCGGCAAGCCGGTGAGCGATGACGGCTGTTGCAGAGCCTGGGGCGCCGCGCCGACGACACGTTCATACGCCGCGTTGGCGGCCGTGACCGCGCCCTCGGCCTGGATGCGTGCCGCCTGGGTGCCGGCGAGACGCGCCTTGGCCTGGTCCACGTCGGTGTGGGTCACCTCGCCGTTGTCGAAACTCGCCTGGGCGGCATCCAGCGCCTGCTGCAGCACCGCCTCGTTGCCCTGCTCCAGCGCCAGCACCGCTTGGGATTGCAGCACGTCCATATAAGCCTGCACTGCGCTCAGGAGCACGCTCTGCTCCACGCCGTGCAGCCTCGCTTCCTCGGCGTCGCGCCGGTGCTCGGCCGCGTCCACGCCCGCGCTGATCTTGCCGCCGGCGTACAGCGCCTGGTCCACCTCGATGCCCACCTGGCGGGTGTTCAGCACGATGTGGTCGATGGGCAGCGCGAAACCCGGCAGCGCCATGAAGTCCACGTCCTGATGGGAAGTACCCACGCCGCCGAACAGCTTCACCTGCGGGTAATAGCCGCCCTGGGCGGTGTCCACCCGGTCCCCCGCCGCCGCCAGCACCTGCCGCTGGGCTTCGAGGATGGGGTTGCTCTGCCAGGCTTGGGCCAGGGCTTCGTCGAGAGTGGCGGCCTGGGTACCGGCGCTGACGAAGCCCGCTGCGGCAAGGAGGACGGCCTTCACGGCCTTATGGACATTGTTTGACATTGGTTTTCCATCAAATTAGACTAGACCGTCCAGTCCATTCTCCCATGCTCCCGGAAGGATGTCAAAACACATGAACCCGCGCCTGCGCCGACTGCTCCTGATGGTCGCCCTGCCCCTCATCCTCCTGATCGGCGGCCTGTGGTACTGGGTCCACAGCGCCCGCTACCAGAGCACCGACAATGCCTACGTGGTGGCGGACCAGGTGAACGTGGCGCCCCAGATCCCGGGCCGGGTCACGGCGGTGGCCGTGTCCCAGAACCAGAGCGTGGCCGCCGGCCAGGTACTGCTGCAGATCGACCCGCAGCCCTTCCAGATCGCCCTCGACCAGGCCAATGCCAACCTCGAGAACGTGCGCAACCAGATCCGCGCGCAGCAGGCGGCCTATGCCGGCGCCGAGGCCCACGTGGCATTCCTGCGCCGCGACGTGGAGCGCAAGACCAACCTCGTGAAGCAGGACGTGGTGGCCGCCTCCAAGCTCGACGACCTCAAGACCCAGCTCATCGAGGCCGAGCAGCAGATCGCCCAGATCCGCGCGAACCTCGGCGGCGACCCTTCCCTGCCCTATACCCAGCAGGCGACCTACAAGCAGGCGCTGGCGGCGCGCGACGACGCCGCACTGCAGCTCTCCTATGCCACCCTCAAGGCGCCCGCCGCGGGCATCGTCACCGAAGTGGACATCAAGCCGGGCGACGTGGTCGCCGCTGGGCGCCCGGTGTTCGCCCTCGTGATGAGCGGCAAGCGCTGGATCGAGGCGAACTTCAAGGAGACCCAGCTCACCCGCGTCCACGTCGGCCAGAAGGTCGAGGTGGAGGTGGACACCTATCCCGGCCGCAAGTGGCCGGGCACGGTGGAGAGCATCGCTCCGGGTACGGGCTCGGTGTTCTCGGTGCTGCCGGCGCAGAACGCCACCGGCAACTGGGTCAAGGTGGTGCAGCGCATCCCGGTGCGCGTGGCGCTCGATCCCGCCGAGGGCGGCCCGGACCTGCGCGCCGGCATGAGCGCCGAGGTGGACATCGACACCCATTACAACCCGCTGTTCGGCCAAGCGAACGCGGACCAGGCCAGCGACGCGAACTGACGCCGGCGCCATGAACTTCTCCAAACCGGCCGCCGGTGAACCGCACACCGCGATGATCACCATCGCGGTGATGCTCGGCACCCTCATGCAGGTGCTGGACACCACCATCGCGAACGTGGCGCTGCCCAGCATGCAGGGCACCCTCAACGCCACCCAGGACCAGGTGGCCTGGGTGCTCACCTCCTACATCGTGGGCGCGGCCATCATGACGCCGCCGACTGGCTGGCTCGCCGGCCGCTTCGGCCGCAAGCACATCTACCTCATCAGCATCGTCGGCTTCACCATCGCCTCGTTCCTCTGCGGCATCGCCACCTCGCTCGGCGAGATCGTGGTGTTCCGCGTCATGCAGGGCGTGTTCGGCGCGGCCATGGTGCCCATCTCCCAGGCCATCCTGCTGGACAGCTACCCGCGCGAGAAGCACGGCATGGCCATGGCCATCTTCGGCGTCGGCATCATGCTGGGACCGATCCTGGGCCCGACGCTGGGCGGCTGGCTGACCGACAGCTACTCCTGGCGCTGGGTGTTCTTCATCAACATCCCCGTGGGCCTGCTCACGGTGATGATGGTCACCACCTACGTGCACGAGACCGAGATCAACCGCAAGCGCACCTTCGACGCGCTCGGTTTCGTGTTCCTGAGCCTCGCCATCGGCGCGCTGCAGATGCTGCTGGACCGCGGCGAACGGCAGGACTGGTTCGGCTCCGCCGAGATCGTCATCGAGTGCGGGCTGGCGGTGTCGGGCCTGTGGATGTTCCTGGTGCACGCCACCGGCACCGAGCACCCCTACATCGACCTGCACCTGTTCAAGGACCGCAACTACGTGCTGTCCACGCTCATCGGCCTCGTGGTGTTCACCACCCTGTTCGCCGCCATGTCCCTGGTGCCGCCGTTCGCCCAGAACCTCATGGGCTACCCCGTCGTCACCACCGGCTGGGTGCTGATGCCGCGCGGCATCGGCACCATGATCAGCATGATGCTGGCGGGACGCCTGTCCCAGAAGGTGGACCCGCGCTTCCTCATCAGCAGCGGCCTCCTGATCATGGCGTTCTCGCTCTACGAGATCAGCCACTTCGACCTGCAGGTGGATGCCTGGGCCATCACCTGGACCGGCTTCGTGCAGGGGCTCGGCATGGGCCTGTGCATGATCCCGCTCATGGCCATGGCCTTCTCCACGCTCCCGGCGGCCCTGCGCACCGAGGCCACCGGCGTGTACAACCTCACCCGCAACCTGGGCGGCAGCATCGGCATCTCCGTCGCGTTCACGCTGCTGGACCGCTACGGCCAGGTGAACCATGCCTCCCTGGCCCAGCACATCACGCCCTACAACGCGGCGCTCGCCAACGCGCCGCTGGACCTCGCGAGCCGGCACGACCTCGCCAGCCTCAACGCCATGGTCAGCCGCCAGGCGGCGATGATCTCCTACAACAACGACTTCAAGCTCATGATGATCCTGAGCCTGGTGGCGATCCCCATCGTGCTGCTGCTGCGCCGGCCCCGGTTCGACAAGGCGCAGCCGAAGGAAGCGGCGCCGGTGATGGAATGAGCCTGCCGGCGCTGTTCGTGTCCCACGGCGCACCGACCCTGCCGCTGGACCGCGCCCACCCAACCCACGTCTTCCTCAAGGGCCTGGCTTCAGGGCTCGAGCGGCCGCGCGCGATCCTCGTGATATCCGCCCACTGGGACACCCGCGTGCCGACCTTCACCACTGCGGCTCGCCCCGATACCATCCACGATTTCTACGGCTTTCCGGAGCAGCTCTACGCGCTGCGCTATCCCGCGCCCGGCTCCGCCGGTCTCGCGCAGGAGGCCGCCGGCCTGTTGCAGGCAGCGGGCCTCGCGACGGAGATGGATCCCGCGCGCGGGCTCGACCACGGCGCCTGGGTGCCGCTCATCCTTGCCTATCCCGGAGCGGACGTGCCGGTGGTGCAGCTCTCGGTGCAGACCCGCGCCGGCGCCGGCCACCACCTCGCCCTGGGTGCGGCCCTCAAGCCCCTGCGCGGGCGCGGCGTGCTCGTGGTCGGCAGCGGCGGCGCCACCCACAACCTGCGCGAGTTCTTCCAGCCCACGCCGGGGCAGGACGAGTCCTACGTGCCGCTCTTCACCGGCTGGCTCAAGGACGTGCTGGAGCGCGGCGACCGGGAGAGCCTCAAGGACTACCGCCGGCTCGCGCCCTCCGCCGTCCGCGCCCATCCCACCGAGGAACACTTCTTCCCGCTGCTGGTGGCGGCCGGCGCCGGCGACAAGGCCGAGCGCATACACACCGCGCTCACAGGTGCGACCCTCGCCATGGATGCCTACAAATTCAGCTGATCCGGCTGGGATGACAGCCAACTGAACTATCTATAGGCTTTCTGGCTCCAATCCCATCATCATTCTTGGGGTCTACCATGAGCCTGCGGGTCCTCCGTAACCTTTGCCTCGCCGCGTCCCTGGTCTTCGCCGCCTCCGCCCTGGCGGACGACACCTATGCCCGGGACCCGAACCAGCCCGTCGACCAGGCTTACACCCAGAAGATCAAGCAGTACACCACCGACCCCGCGTTCAACACCGCGCTCACGGACTACCTGCCCGCTTCCAGCCTGCCCACGCCCATGTCGGTGCTGGGCGACGTGGCCGGCGCGCCCAACATGCTGCCCCACTCGAAGGAGGTCTACGCCTACATGCGCGCGCTGGCGGCCAAGAGCCCGCGGGTCAAGGTGTTCACCATCGGCAAGACCGAGGAAGGCCGCGAGATGATCGCGGTGGCCATCGCGGACGAGTCCCTGCTCGCAGGCCTCAAGGACAACGACGCGCGCCTCGCCCAGCTCGCGGACCCGCGCCGCATCGGCCTCGATGATGCCAAGGCGGCCCAGCTCATCGCCGCCTCCACGCCCGTCTACTACATCACCGGCACCATCCACTCCACCGAGACCGGCGCGCCCACCGCGCTCATGGAGCTCGCCTACCGCCTGGCGGCGGACGAAGCGCCCTACATCAGGTTCATCCGCGGCCATGCCATCACCCTCATCACGCCGATCGTGGAGGTGGACGGCCGCGACCGCATGGCCGACCTCTACGCCTGGCACCGCAAGCACCCCGACGACCCGTGGGCGCCGCTCATGTACTGGGGCCACTACGTGGCACACGACAACAACCGCGACGCCATGGTGGCCTCGCTGGACCTCACCCGCAACGTGATGGACGCCTATCTCGGCTGGCACGCGCAAGTCCTCCATGACTTGCACGAATCGGTGCCGTTCCTCTACGACAACACCGTCGGCGACGGCCCCTACAACGCCTGGCTCGATCCCATCCTCACCAACGAGTGGCAGATGCTGGGCTGGGACAACGTGCAGGAGATGACCAAGGCCGGCCTGCCCGGCGTGTTCACCCACGGCGACTTCGACACCTGGAGTCCCGGCTATCTCATGTTCATCGCCGCCACCCACAACGGCGTGAGCCGCCTCTACGAGACCTTCGGCAACGGCGGCGCCGACACCGTGACCCGTTACCTGGGCCCGGACGAGTATTCCCGCACCTGGTACCGGCAGAACCCGCCCTACCCCAAGGTGCTCTGGTCCCAGCGCGACAACAACAACTACGAGCAGAACGGCCTGCTCACGGCGCTGCATTACTTCGCCGAGAACGGCAAGCTGTTCCTCAATAACTTCTACCT
Source organism: Gammaproteobacteria bacterium (assembly GCA_036383255.1). Taxonomy (NCBI): domain Bacteria; kingdom Pseudomonadati; phylum Pseudomonadota; class Gammaproteobacteria; species Gammaproteobacteria bacterium. The sequence continues at coordinate 10,899 of DASVOS010000011.1, forward strand.
GAAGAGCAAGCGCTCGGTCGAGAAGCCGGACCAGGGCGGCCCTGCCGCTTACGTGCTGCCGGCCGATGACATGCATCCGGGCGCCCAGGCCCAGCTCCTCAACGTGCTGCGTGTTCAGCATGCCGAAGTGCAGCGCGCCACCGCCTCCTTCAGCGTGGACCTGACGCCGCCCGCGGGCCCGCGCGACGGCGCGCCCAAGCACGTGAGCCGCAGCTTCCCGGCGGGCAGCTACGTGGTGCGCATGGACCAGCCCTACAGCCGCATCGCCGACGCGCTGCTGGACCGCCAGTACTGGGCGCCGGAGGATCCGCAGAAGCATCCCTACGACGACACCGCCTGGTCCCTGGGGGACCTCTTCAACACCGAAGTGGTGCGCGTCACCGACCTCGCGGTGCTGAAGGCCTCCATGCAGCCCGTCACTGGAGAGGTGAAGGCCACGGGCGGCGTGCAGGGCGAGGGCTCGGTGTTCCTCGTCTCGCAGGACGCGGATACCGCGCTCATGACCCTGCGCTACACCCTCAAGGGCGCCGGCATCGAAGCGGCGGATGCGGAGTTCGACGCCGCCGGCCGTCATTTCGGCCGGGGCAGCTACATCCTCAAGGGCATCGGCCGTAAGGACCTGGACGGCACCCTCAAGGACCTGGGCCTCACCGCCTACGCGGTGGGCGCCGTGCCGGACGTGGCGCGCCACAAGCTTGGAGTCCCGCGCATCGCCATCATGCACAGCTGGATAGACACCCAGACCGAGGGCTGGTGGCGCCAGGCCCTGGACAAGCTGCACGTCCCCTATACCTATATAAGCACCCAGGATGCAGCGCGGGATGCAGACCTGCGCGGCAAGTACGATGCCATCCTGTTCGGGCCCATCGGCTACAACAGCACCCAGCTCATCGTGGACGGCCTGCCGATGTACGGCAAACCCATCCCCTGGAACAAGTCGGTGCTGCCCAACACCCTGCCCATCGACGAGACCGATGACATCCGCCCGGGCCTGGGCTGGAGCGGCGTCGCGAACCTCAAGCGCTTCGTCAGCGAGGGCGGCCTCCTGGTCACCTCCGGCGACACCGCCAAGTTCGCAGTGGAGACCGGCCTCGCCGCCGGCGTGAGCATGAACCAGACCCGCGACCTAAAGGTGGTCGGCAGCATCCTCAAGGCCTACACCGTGGACCAGGGCAGCCCCGTGGCCTACGGCTACGCCGCGACGCTACCCATGTACAGCGCCGACGGCGCGAGCTTCACCGTCAGCAACCAGGCTGTGTTCGGCGACTTCGGCTTGCACGGCGCCGGCGACTACCAGCGTCCCACCGGCCGCGGCGGCCCGGACGATGAGGACGTGCCCCAGGGCCGTGCTTACGTGGCGCCCCCGGCGCTGCCTTCCGCCAAGCCCTGGGAGGCCATGCCCGTGAACGAGGACCAGGCTCGCAACAACTACTTCCTGATACCGGAGGCGTACCGCCCGCGCGTGATCATGCGCTACGGCGACGCGAACGAGCTGCTCATCTCCGGCTTGCTGCAGTCAGGCCAGGAGATGGCCGGCCGCCCGGCGGTGGTGGACTCGCCCCTCGGCAAGGGCCATGTGCTGCTGTTCGCCAGCGACCCCATCTACCGCGCCGAGACCGTGGGCACCTATCCCCTGGTGTTCAACGCGATCCTGAACTTCGACCACCTGAATGCCGGCAGGGGACACTGAGCCATGCGCATGACCGCAGGACGAGCCGTTTTCGCGCTGCTATGCGCGCTGGTGAGTGCCTGCGCCTCCCTGCCCAACACGAACTCGCCTTCGTACAAGTTCGATCCGCATACAGACCCCTACTGGCAGGACCCGCGGTGGGACCTGGCGCTGCTCAACGCCGTCCAGTCGGCAGTGCATGCACCGGCCGATCCCGAGGATCTCTCCACCCCCAGGCTCCACGGCACGGTGAAGTTCACCTTCGCGGAAGGCGACATCTCGTATCCCGAGATCGTCGAGAGTACAGGGGATCCGGACATGGACAAGTTGATGCTGCATCAGGTGGTCACGGTGCACCCGCCCAAGCCCACAGGCCCCTTTGCTGCCACGGCCCACGAGTTCGCCATGCCGCTTGGGATGCCGACACCGCTCGAATCGTTCGAGGCCACCGTGGCTGAGGCGATAGACCGGTGGAAGATCTATCCCAAGGGGGCGATCATGAGCGGCACCATGGGCAGCAACGTGGTGGGTTTCGATTACCTGGATGGCGCTGCGAGCAACGTCGTCCTCATCGAGTCCAGCAAGGACAGGGGACTGGACAAGGCTTCGCTCAAGGCCGTCTCGCAGGCAGCCCTGCCGGCGGCACCGCCGGCCTATGCAGGTAAGCTCCTGCACATCCAAGCAGGGTTCTGCTATTCCTTGGAGACGAACGGGAGGCCCGGAATACCGTGTCCGAAGACACCCGGCATCATCCAGGTCAACGGCGTCCGCATCTCCCGGTAGCTCAGGCCAGCATCCACTCCACCGCCGCCCGCGCGTGCAGCTCGGTGGTGTCGAAGAGCGGCACGGGACTCCTGGCCGCGTCCGCGATCAGCGTGAACTCCGTGCAGCCCAGCACCGCACCGCGGGCTCCATCTTTGGCCAGTTCATCCACGATTCTGTAGAAAGCTTCTTTCGAGCCGGGTTTCACAACCCCCAGGCAGAGCTCGTCATAGATGATGCGGTGCAGTCGCTCGCGGCCCGCCGTGTCCGGCACCGTCACCTTGAGGCCATGGGACTCCAGCGTCTCCCGGTAGAAGGGCTGCTCCATGGTGAAGCGCGTGCCCAGCAGCGCCACGCTGGCCACGCCAGCCTGCTTCGCCGCCAGCGCCGTGGCGTCGGCGATATGGATCAGCGGGATGGACACCGCGGCGCGGATCTCTTCCGCCAGGATGTGCATGGTGTTGGCGCAGACGATGAGCCCTTGGGCACCCGCCTGTTCCAGGCGCCGGGCGATGCCCGTGAAGATGCGGCCGCAGGCCTGCCAGTCGCCGGCGTGCTGCAGGTGCTGGATCGGATCGAAGTCCACGCTGTGCATCAGGAGCTCGGCCGAGTGCAATCCGCCGAGGCGCTCCGCCACCAGCTGGTTCAGGCGCTGGTAGTAGTGGGTGGTGGATTCCCAGCTGATGCCACCGATCATCCCGAGGGTCTTCAACTCCCTCGCTCCGCTTCCGCCGCCAGGCGCTTATAGACGTCCGGGTCGTGTCGCTCCATCTGGCGCTCCGGCGCCTTGGGCGCCGTGAAGCCGAAGTTCGCATAGACGCCGTGGGCATCCTTGGTGGCGAGGGTGAAACGGCGCAGGTTCTGCAGGTCCGGGTGGGTCATCACGCACTCCACCATCCAGTGGCCCAGGCCCTTGCCCCGGTGCGCCTCCAGCACGTACACGTCGCACAGGTACGCGAAGGTGGAGTAATCCGTCACCACCCGGCTCAGACCCACCTGCTCCCTGCCGTGGTAGAGGCCGAAGCACAGCGAATTACTCAGCGCCTTCTCCACCCGTGCCCGCGAGATGCCCGCGCACCAGTAACAGGCGGTCAGAAAGGCATGCACCGCCTTGGGGTCCAGCCGCGCTGGGTCAGTGGAGATGAGGTATTCGTCCTGGCGCGCTTCCACTATCGCCGGCACGGCTTCATTTCCAGATGCCGTCGATGGCATGGGCCTCGGTGGCGTGGCCGATGGGCTTCAGGCCGTACATGTCCGTGAGCGTACGCAGGAGGTCGTAGTGGGTCAGGTGGGTCTCGTAGTGGCCCGGCTTCACGTCCTGGCCCAGCACCACGGTCATCACGCGGTTGTGGCCGCCCTCGGCGCCGTCGTCCTCGTCCCAGGTCAGCACAAGCAGGCTGTGGTGCTGCAGGGCCCATTTGGCGTATCCCTCCAGCTTGTCCTTGAGCCATGCGTCGCCCTGGGCCGCGGTGCCGTCGTGCATGTCGTTGATCATGTTCGGCACCACGAAGGACACCGTGGGCAACTTAGAATAGTCGCCCGGGAAATCGCTGAACGGGCGGTTCGTCGAGGCCGGCACCGCCGGGAAGTCTGGCACCGGGTTGTGCTTGCGCCGGTAGAGCTTGTCCTGGGAAGCGCAGCCCGTGAACCCCGCCGCCGGCATGTTCTCGGAATAGATGGCGAAGCTGAACTTGGCGCCGAGCAGCGCCTCCGCCAGGTTCGGCGCCTTGTAGCTGTGCGGGCAGCTGTCGTCGGTCACGCCCTGCGTGTCGCCAGAGAACATCGCCACGTAGTTGGGCTCGCTGGGATGGGTGATGGCGAAGTACTGGGTGAGCAGCGCGCCCTGGGAGGCGAGCTGGTTGATGTAGGCCGCGTCGGGACTGCCCACCACGTTGCCGTAGGAGCGGTTCTCCTCGATCACCACCACGATGTGCTGCGGACGCGGCAAGGGCGCCGCGGCGGCGGCGAAAGCACAGCCGGCGAGACCGGCGGCGAGAAGGATGCGGGAGTGGATGGACACGCGGATACTCCTTGTCGATGCGTCACGGATTATAGGCGCGTCAACGACGCAACAGCTTGAAGGCGTGGTTCCAGCTCTGGGTCTTGAGGCCGTACTCCACCCACAGGATGCACAGGGGCTCCAGCAGGCGCGCGCCGGCGATGCCGCCCGCGTCCACCACGCCCCAGCCGAACTGCTTGCAGAAGCCCGTCACCACCTGCTTGGCGGAGGTGTCCTCGCCGCAGATGAACATGTCCGGCGGACCGCCGGGGAACTGCGGGTCCACCATATGCGCATGACCCACGGTATTGAAGGCCTTCACCACCTTGGACTGGGGCAGCCAGCGCTGCACCTGCTCGCCGCCGGAATCGGTGTGGCCGAGCGCAAGCCGCGGCGGCCGCCCGCTCTCGTAGACGAGCGGGTTGGTCACATCCATCACCAGCTTGCCGACGAGGTTCGCCGGCCCCGCGAGCCCGAGCGCGGCCTCGGTGCCGCTCCACAGCGTGGCCAGCACCGCTACGTCCGCGAAGCGCGCGGCGTCCTCGAAGCTGCCGGCAGAGGCGCGCTTGCCTGCCTTCGCGAGCCAGGGCTGAAGCTTGTCGGGATTGCGGCTGCCGATCTTCACGTCGTGGCCGAACTTGAGGAAGCCCAGGCCCAGGGCTTGGCCCACCTCGCCGCTTCCCAGGATGCCGATCTGCATGTCTTCCCATTCCCTTCGTAACTAGCCGAGTCACTATAGCAGCGACCCCAAAGTACCCAAGTGGCTGATATCCAAGCAATAACAGTCATTGATATTTAATTAAACGTATGATTAAATAAGTTGATGAATGCAAATACCCGCAAGCAGCCCGGCCGTCCACCCGCTGGTGCCGACCAGACCGTTCGCCGTCAGCTCCTGGAAGCCGCGCGCGGCCTCTTCGCCAAGCAGGGTTACGACGCCGTCTCCATCCGCGAGGTGGCCGAGGCGGCCCAGGTGAACCCGGCCATGATCCATTACTACTTCGGCAGCAAGCAGGGCCTGTACGAGGCCATGCTCACCGACACCTTCACCCCGCTCATCGAGCGTCTCTCATCCGTGCTGGCCGCCGCAGACGATCCCGGCGCCCTGCGCAACTTCTTCAGCCTCTACATGCATACCCTGGGCGCGAACCCCTGGATGCCGCCGCTGATCCTGCGGGAGGTGGTGGCCGAGGGCGGGCGCCTGCGCGGCTGGTTCATCCAGCAGTTCGCCACCAAGGGCGGCGGCATGCTCACCCGGCTCATCGAGCGCGAGCAGGCCGCAGGGCGCATCCGTGCCGACGCCGACCCCAGCCTCACCGCCCTCTCCATGGTGAGCCTCGCGGTGTTCCCCTTCGTCGCCATGCCCGTGACCCGCGAGGTCTTCGGCATGCGCGTCAAGACCGACTACCTGGACCGGCTCATCGCCCACACCGAACGGGTCTTCCTGCAAGGAGTCTCGCCATGAACCCGCGCCAGCTGGCGCTCGCCGCCCTCGCGCTCGGCCTCGCTGCCTGCGCCGACAAGTCAGCGCTTCCCCTCACTGGCACCCTGGAGCGGGACCGCATCGAGCTCGTGGCCGAAGCCCAGGAACCGATCGTGGAGATCCCGGTGCACGAGGGCGACCGGGTAAAGGCCGGCCAGATAATCCTGCAGCTCGGCACCGAGAGTTATGCTGCCCAGCTCGCCCAGGCCCAGGCTGCACGGGACCAGGCGGCGGCACGCATCCCCGGCGCCGAAGCCACCCTGGTGCAGGCCCAGAAGGATTACGACCGGGGGCTGATCCTCGTGAAGCAAGGCACGCGCTCCCAGTCCGAGCTGGACCAGGCCAAAGCCGCCCTGGACAACGCCCGTGCCGCCCGGCGGGCCGCCGGTGCCGCACTGGACCAGGCCCAGGCCTCCCTCGATGACATGCACATCAGCGCCGGCCGCTTGAGCGTGCGCGCGCCCCGCGACGCCATCGTGGATTCCCTGCCCTACCATCTGGGCGAGCGCCCGCCGGCGCACGCCACCGTGGCAGTGCTGCTGGACGCCTCCGAAGCCTACGCGCAGGTCTACATCCCCGAGCCCCTGCGCGCCCGCGCCGTGGCCGGACTCAAGGCGACCCTGCGCTTCGACGGCGTGGACAAGACCTACGCGGGAGTCCTGCGCTACGTGTCCCAGGACGCGAGCTACACGCCCTACTACTCCCTCACGGAACGGGACCGCAGCCGCTTGGCTTACCTCGCCAAGGTCTACCTCGAGCCCGCCGATGCCGCCGGCCTGCCGAGCGGCGCGCCGGTGACCGTGGACTTCCCGGACCTGCACTGACGTGGCCGGCGACGCCGCCATCGAGACCCGTGGGCTCACCCGCCGCTTCGGCAGCTTCACCGCCGTGGACGGCGTCGACCTCACCATCCCGCGCGGCAAGATCTACGGCTTCCTGGGTCCGAACGGCGCCGGCAAGTCCACCACCATCCGCATGCTCTGCGGCCTGCTGAAACCCTCCGGCGGCGAAGTGCGGGTGCTGGGCCACGAGATACCGCGGGAGGCCGAGGCCCTGCGCCGCAAGATCGGCTACATGACCCAGAGCTTCTCCCTCTATACGGACCTGACGGTGCGGGAGAACCTCGAGTTCATGGCCGAAGTGTTCACCCTGCCGGCAGGCGAGCGCAGGACCCGCATCCGCGAGGCCACCGAGCGCTACACCCTCGGCGAGCTCCTGGAGCAGCGCGCCGGCACCCTGAGCGGCGGCCAGAAGCAGCGCCTCGCCCTCGCCGCCGCCACCCTGCACTCCCCCGAGATGCTGTTCCTGGATGAGCCCACCGGCGGCGTGGATCCCCAGAGCCGCCGCGACTTCTGGGACCGGCTGTTCGACCTCGCCGCCGAAGGCACCACCATCCTGGTCTCCACCCACCTCATGGACGAGGCGGAACGCTGCCACGGCCTGGCCATCATCAGCCGCGGCAAGCTCGTGGCCGAGGGCACGCCCAAGGCGCTGATGCAGGACATCGATGCGCTGGTTCTGGAGATCGACTCACCGGACCCGCGCCGCGCCGCGGCCCTGCTGCGCGAACAGCCCTACGTGAAGAGCGTCACCCAGATCGGCAACCACCTGCATGCGCTCCTGGACAAGCATACCCAGGGCGGCGCGCACAAAGTACAGGACCTGCTGGACAAGCAGGGCCTGGACTCGAAGGTGAAGGACACGCCGGCGAACCTGGAGGACGTGTTCGTGGCGTCCACCGGTTTCGGCGGTGAAGAGGATGCCCATGCGGCTTGACGCCCTGCGCCGCACCCGCGCCATCGCCGCCAAGGAAGTCCGCCAACTGCTGCGGGACAAGCTCACCTTCGGCATGATCGTCGGCATCCCGCTCTTGCAGGTGATCCTGTTCGGCTACGCCATCAACACCGACGTGCGCCACCTGCGGGCCGCGGTGGCGGACATGGCCAACACCCAGCTCTCCCGCAGCGTGGTGGCAGAGGCACAGGCCAGCCAGGTGATGGACGTGGTCGCGGTGGCCCGCTCCGCGACGGAGCTGGAAGGGATGCTGCGGGATGGCCGGATCTCGGTGGGCATCTACCTGCCGCCGGACTTCGACCGGCGCGCCGCCGGCGCCACCCGGCCCGCGGCCCAGCTCATGGTGGACGGCGCCGACCCCACCCTGCTGGGCGTGGCGCAGGGCCTGGCACGGATGCCGCTGCAGGCGCGAGGCGCGCCGCGCGAAGCCCCTGCGCCCCTCTTCGAACTGCGCAACTACTACAACCCGGAGCGGCGCTCGGCGGTGGATATCGTGCCGGCGCTCATCGGCGTCATCCTCACCCTCACCATGGTGCTGTTCACCGCCGTCGCCATCGTGCGCGAGCGGGAGCGTGGCAACCTCGAGCTCCTCATCACCACGCCGGTCAGCACGGTGGAGCTGATGGTGGGGAAGATCGGACCCTACATCCTCATCGGCCTCATCCAGGTCACCATCGTGCTGCTCCTGGGCCGGCTGCTGTTCCACGTCCCCGTGGTCGGCAGCCTATGGAACCTCTACCTCGCGGCGCTGCTGTTCATCGCCGCCAGCCTGGGGCTGGGACTGCTCATCTCCACCATCGCCCGCACCCAGTTCCAGGCCATGCAGCTCACGGTGTTCACCTTCCTGCCCTCGATCCTGCTTTCGGGTTTCATGTTCCCCTTCGACGGCATGCCGCGCTTCGCCCGCTGGATCGGCGAGTTCCTGCCCCTCACTCACTTCGTGCGTATGGTGCGCGGCGTGCTGCTGCGCGGCGCGGACCTCTCCGGCCTGTGGCCGGAGGTATGGCCGCTGCTCCTGTTCTTCGCCGTCACCATGACGTTCGCCGTCCTCAAATTCCATAAGCGTCTCGACTGAAATCGGTCAAATTCTGGCCACAGGCCTCCCCGTGGCGTAGAATGCGCGGCTTATTTTCCGAGGAATCCCCATGCGCATCGGCAAGCACAGCGTCGTCTCCATCGACTACACCCTGACCGGCAAGGACGGCGAGGTGCTGGACAGCTCCCAGGGCCGCGAACCGCTGGCCTACATCCACGGCACCGGCAGCATCGTCCCGGGCCTGGAGGAGGCGCTGGAAGGCAAGGAGAAAGGCGCCGCCGTCCAGGTGAGCGTGCCCCCCGCCAAGGGCTACGGCGAGCGCGAGGAGTCCCTGTCCCAGAAGGTGCCGCGCACCATGTTCGACATCGAGTCGATCGAGCCCGGCATGCGCTTCCACGCCGAGGGCGCCCACGGCACCCACGTGGTCACCGTGACCGCCGTGGACAGCGAGAACGTGACGGTGGACGCCAACCACCCGCTCGCAGGCCAGACCCTGAACTTCGACGTGAAGGTGGTGGACGTGCGTGCCGCCACCCAGCAGGAGCTCTCCCATGGCCACGTGCATGGCGCGCATGGCCATGATCACTAACGATTGCCAAGGCTGAAAAATGGAAAAGGGCGCTCTGGCGCCCTTTTCTTTTTCCAGGATCGGTCATAAGCGCACGGGGCGCCGCGCCTTATCTCTTCCTGGTCTTCTTCTTCGGCCCCGGCTTCCCGCCCTTGCCGCGGTCGGTTCGCTTCTTCCCCTGCCCCGCCGCCGTCCGCCGCTTGCGGTCCTTGTCCAGGCGCCGCTCGCGCTTCTGCACCATCGCCTGCTTGGGCGTGGTGGTCTTCTTGCGTTCCTTGTCGAAGGGATTCGCCCCGGTGCGGAACTCCACGCGGACCGGCGTGCCCTGCAGCTCGAAGGCTTCCCGGAACACGCCCATCAGGTAGCGCTTGTAGGCGTCCGGCGCCCGTTCCAGCTGGTTGCCGTGTATCACGATCACCGGCGGGTTCTTGCCGCCCTGGTGCGCGTAGCGCAGCTTGATGCGGCGGCCCGCCACCATCGGCGGCTGGTGCTGCACCACCGCCGCCTCCATCACCCGCGTCAGTTCCGAGGTGCCCATCTCGCGCATCGCCGCCCGGTAGGCCTTGTCCACCGAGACCATCACGTCCCCCACCGCGGTGCCGTGCAGCGCCGAGATGAAGTGCAGGCGGGCGAAGTCCAGGAACGGCAGCTTGAGGTCCAGGGTGCGGCGCACATGGGCGCGCTGGTCGCCGTCCAGGCCGTCCCACTTGTTCACCGCCAGTACCAGCGCCCGGCCGCGTTCCACCGCGAGGCCGAGCAGCGAGGCATCCTGCTCGGTGATGCCCTCCTGGGCGTCCAGCACCGCGATCACCACCTCGGCCTTGTCGATGGCCTGCAGCGTCTTCACGATGCTGAACTTCTCCACCATGTCGTCCACCCTCGACTTGCGGCGCACGCCGGCGGTGTCGATGAGGGTGTACTGCTTGCCGTTGCGCTCGAAGGGCACGAACACCGAGTCGCGGGTGGTGCCCGGCTGGTCGAAGGTGACCATGCGCTCCTCGCCCAGGAGCCGGTTGATGAGCGTGGACTTGCCGACGTTGGGGCGGCCGATCACCGCCACATGGATGCGCTGGCCCAGTGCCTCCGGCTCGTCCGTGTCCGGCGGCAGGGTGTCGAGGACGGACTGGATGAAGGCGGCCACGCCGTCGCCGTGGGCGGAGGCGATGGCGTGCGGGTCGCCCAGTCCCAGGGAATGGAAATCGGCGGTGACCATCTCCGGGCGCATGCCCTCGGTCTTGTTCACCGCCACGTATATGGTCTTGCCCATGCGGCGCAGCTGCGTCGCCACCGCCTGGTCGGCGTCGGTGAGCCCGGCGCGGCCATCCACCATGAACACCGCCACGTCCGACTCGGTCACCGCCTTCAGGGTCTGGCGCGCCATCGGGCCCTTGATGCCCTGCTCGTCGCCGTCCAGGCCGCCGGTGTCCACCACCAAGTAGGGCCGCGAACCCACCTTGCCGAAGCCGTACTGGCGGTCGCGCGTCAGTCCCGGCACGTCCGCCACCAGCGCGTCGCGCGAGCGCGTCAGGAAGTTGAAGAGCGTGGACTTTCCGACGTTGGGGCGCCCGATGAGGGCGATGACCGGCAGCATGGGTGCATCCTGCTCAGTCGCCCGCCGGTACCGCCAGGAAGGCGCCCACGGTGCCGCCGGTGGACAGCACCAGCAGCTCGTTTCCGATCGCCACCAGCGGCGCCACGATCGGCGCGCTGCCCATGGAGGTGCGCGCGACCTCGCTGCCGTCCTTCTTGGAGAGCAGGTGGATGTGCCCGTCGATGCCGCCCACCGCCACCGTGTCGAGGAACGGCGTCGGCAGCGTCAGGTTGTGGGCCCGCATCTCGGGCTGCGTCCACACCGGCACGCCGCTCGTGCGGTCCAGCGCCCACACTGCGCTATGCAGGTCGGTCACGTAGAGGTTGCCGCTGTCGCTGGCGACTCCGGTGTAGGTCGTGAGGTCCCGCGCCCATTCCACTTGGCCGTTGGAGCGGGCCACGCTCAGGGTCTGTCCGCGGTAGCCCGCGGCGTACACGTGGTCGCCGTCCGCCGCGATACGGCCGTCCACGTCCGTGAGGCGCGCCAGCTCGTCGCTGCCCTTGGGGCTCGCGATCACCGCTTCCCACATCTGGGTGCCGTCGTCCAGGTTCAGCGCCACCAGCTTGCCGTCGTCCAGGCCCTCGAGGACCATGCGGTCCATGATCACCGGGTCGCAGGCGCCGCGCAGCGTGAGCCTCGGTACGTCGTACTCGGTCTTCCAGCGCAGCTTGCCGGTATCTGCCGCCAGCGCCAGGATGCGGCCGTCGGTGGTGCGCATGACCACGCTGCCGGTGCCGATGGCCGGGTTTGCCAGCACTTCGCCGTTGAGCTCGGTCTTCCACAGCGTGGTGCCGTCGGCCGGGTTCAGCGCCAGCACCGTGCCGCCGCTGCCCGCCACCACCAGCATGCCGGAGCCCAGCACCGGGCCCGCGTTCAGGGTGAGTCCGGTCTGCACGCTCCAGTCGGTGCCGCCGCTCTTCAGCGAGAACGCGTACACCTTGCCGGAGTTCGCCGCCACGTACACGTCCTTGTCGTCATGGGCGATGGTGAGGTTGATGCCCAGCACCACGTCGCTGGAGGAGATGGAGCGCGTCCATACCTCCTGGATCTTGTACTCGGGCTTCACCACGTCCTTGAGCAGCGCCGGAGGCTCGACGTTGTCGCTGGCGCAGGCCGCCAGGACCAATGCGGTCACGGTACCGTATAGGAGCTTCTTCATGGCTTGGCCTTGGTGGAAGCAGCCGGAGCCGCGGCAGGCGCGGCCGGCAGGCTGTCGAGCTTCATGCGCAACATGCTCCGGTCGCCCAGCGCATCGCTCCAGGCATCCAGCGCCTTCTGGTAGGCGGCGCGCGCCTCTTCGGTCTTGCCGAGCTTGGCATAGGCATCGCCGCGCAGCGCGTCGAACAGCGGCGCGAAGCCGCCCACATCCTTCACGTCCAGTGCCTTGAGCGCGGCGTCCGCGTCGCCGCCGGCCAGCTTCACGCGGCCGAGCCTGAGCTGGGCGAGGAGCTTCAAGCCCTCGTCCTTGCCGTGGTCGACGGCCCAGTCCAGCATCTTCTCGCCCTCGGGCAGCTTGCCGGCGGTCACCTGCAATTGCGCCAGCGCCAGGGCGGCGTGGGTCGCATAGGCGGTGTCGGGATACTTGTCCATGATCTCGCCGCCGGTCTTGAGGGCAGCCGCGTCGTCATGCTTCTGCATGGCGGTCGCGAGGTCCGCGAACAGCGCCGAGGCCGCCTCGTTGCGGACCTGGGTGCGGTGCTGCCAGTAGCGCCAGCCGCCCACCACCACCACCGCGATCAACGCGCCGGCGAGGATGGACTTGTAATTCTCGGCCCACCATTTCTTGGCTGCTTCCAGCCGTTCCAGTTCGCTCAGGTCCTCGTCCACGCTTCGCTCCTTTAAGGGAATGACCCGCGCCTCAGGGCGCGGACTTTTTCAATCCGGCAAGTTCGGTGACGCGCATGGGCAGCGCGTCCCACGTGACCTTCTCCTGCTCGCCGCCCCGTAGCGGCTTGAGCGCGGCGCTCTTGCTGCTCACCTCGTCGTCCCCGAGCACCAGGGCGAGCTTCGCCCCGCTCTTGTCGGCGCGCTTCAGCTGGTTGCCGAAGCCGCCGCCGCTGCAGTCCATCTGCAGCCGGATGCCGGGGACCGCATCACGCAGTTGCTCAGCGAGCCTGAACGCGGCCCGTTCCGCCGCCTCGCCCACCCTCACCAGGTAGACATCCGGCGCATCCGGCGCGGGAGCCACGCCTTCCTCTTCCATCAGCGCCACCAGGCGCTCCACGCCCATGGCGAAGCCGATGCCCGGCGTGGGCTTGCCGCCCAGGTGCTCCACCAGTCCGTCGTAGCGGCCGCCGGAGCAGACCGCATCCTGCGCGCCCAGGCGCGTGGTGGTCCACTCGAATACCGTGCGGGTGTAGTAGTCGAGCCCGCGCACCAGGCGGGGGTTCACCGTGTACTTGATGCCGGCGTCATCCATGAGGCGCTTCAGGCCCTCCAGGTGCCGCTGCGATTCCTCGTCCAGGTGGTCCAGCAGGCTCGGGGCGCCGGCGATCACCTCGCGCATCGAGTGTTCCTTGCTGTCCAGCACCCGCAGCGGGTTCAGCCCCAGGCGCCGCTTGCTGTCCTCGTCGAGGCGGTCCCGGTGCTGTTCCAGGTAGGCCACCAGCTTCTCGCGGTAGAGCGCGCGGGAGGTCGGGGTGCCCAGCGAGTTGATCTGCAGCTGCACGTCCTTCAACCCGAGCCGCTGCCACAGGCGGGCGCTCATCAATATGATCTCGGCGTCGATGTCCGGGCCCGCGAGGCCGAAGGCCTCCACGTCGATCTGATGGAACTGGCGGTAGCGCCCCTTCTGCGGCCGCTCGTGGCGGAACATCGGCCCCGCGCACCAGAGGCGCTGCACCTGGTTGTAGAGCAGGCCGTTGGACAGGCCCGCGCGCACCATGCCGGCGGTCGCCTCGGGGCGCAGCGTCAGGCTCTCCTCGCTGCGGTCGAGGAAGGTATACATTTCCTTCTCGACGATGTCGGTGGCGTCGCCGATGGAGCGCTTGAAGAGCTCGGTCTTCTCCACCACCGGGATGCGGATCTCGCGGTAGCCGTAGGACTCCAGCACCGCGCGCGCCGTGTCCTCCACCTGCCGCCAGCGCGCCGCCGCGTCCGGCAATATGTCGTTCATGCCCCGCACGGGCTCGATGAACTTCGCCATGTCAGATCCCGCCGGTTACTGCTTGGCCGCTGAGCCGAGCTTGAAGCGCGCGGTGTTGTCGCTGCGCAGGAAAGGCTTGATGTCGAAGGACGCGCCCTCGAGCTCCACGCTCACGCCCGGCGCGTTGCCGAGGAACACCTGCAGCGGGCCCGCGCCCGTGAGCTTCAGGTTGTCGCCCGCCGGCGCCAGGTCGTAGTAGATGCGCTTGCCGTTGTTGTCGTAGACCTCCACCCAGGAGGCCGCGCCCAGCACGAACGTCGCGTGCACCAGGTCGCGCTCATCCACCGGCGCGCTCACCTGCTGCGGCGTGGTGGCGGGACGCGGCGCGGGCGTCACGGGCTTCGTCACCCGCGCGGCCAGGGCCGGGGTGCGGGTCGCCGCCGGAGGCGTCGCGGGCTTGGCCGCGGGCTTCTGCGCCGCCGCCGGTTGTGCGTTGTCCGCGAGGTCCGTGAGCGCCACCATCGGCTGGGTGCTGGGCGCCGGTGCCGTGGCCGCCGCCGGCACCATGCTGAGGGGCTGCACCACCGGCTCCGCGGGGCGGCGCATCCACCACGCCGCGAGCAGCATCAGCAGCACCACCACCACGGCGCCCGTGGCGGCGCGGGTGGACCACTCGCGGGCGCGGGGGCTCATGCCGCCGCCGGTATGCGGCACGGGCTGCAGCACCGGCGTGGCCGGCTTGTGCTGGGCGAGGTCGTAGGCGGAGAGCACCTCCGCCTCCGGGATGCCGAGCGCGCGGGCGTAGTTGCGCAGATGGCCGCGCACGAACACCGGCTCGCCCAGCATCGCGTAGTCGCCGCGCTCCATCGCGTTGATCATGGCGTCGCTGACGTGCAGCTCCACGGCCAGCTGGTGTACCGACATGCCGCGGGCCTCGCGGGCGCGCTGCAGCTCGGGGCCGGGGCCCGCCGGGGGAGTCTGGTTCTCAGCCATGGGGGTTCGCCTGATTGATTTGTTGTGCCTGCTGGGAAGTCGGGTACAGCTTCAGGAGCTGCTTGGCGTAATCCGCCGCTGCCCGCTGGTCGCCGAGGGCGCGCTCGTTGTTCACGCCGAGCAGCAGCACGTCCGGCCGCGAGCGCGGCTGCAGCGCGTTGAAGCGCTCGATGAAGGCGCGTGCCGACAGGTACTTCTTCTGGTCGTAGCTGAGCTGGGCCAGTTGGTACATCGGCTCCGGCAGGTTCGGGTTGACGGTGAGAGCCTTGCGGAAATACTGCTCCGCGGTGGCCTGGTCCGGGATGCGCAGCGCGCACAGGCCGGCGTTGGAGTAGGCCCCGTCGGGTGTCGAATAGCGCGGGTTGGCCGCCGACTTCATGAAGTATTCCAGCGAGTCCTTGGGCTTGCCGTGCTGGCAGAGGAACACGGCATAGTTGTTCTCGATCTCCGGGTCATCCGGCGCCTTGCGCATGGCGGTCTTGTAGGCGTCCCGCGCCTTGTCCGTATCGCCGTCGGCGTTGTAGATGAGCGCCTCGGCCACGTAGGCATCGGCGTTGTCCGGGTCCTGGTCGAGGGCCTTCTGGATTTTCTGCATGGCCGCGTCGCGGTTGCCCTGCTTGAGGTACGCGATGCCCAGGCTCACGTTGTCCTGGGCGGCCCGCTTCATGTCCACCTTGTCCCCCTGGAACGGGCTTCCATCGGGATTGCTGGTCACGCAGGCGGACAGGGCGAGCGGCAGCAGCGCGGTCAGCAGCAGGCGGCGGATCATGGCTGGGCCTCCAGTTCGCCGCCGCGGCGCTCGGCCCGGCGGATGCGGTCCTTCACCTTGCCGGCCAGCTGGCCGCAGGCGGCGTCGATGTCGTCGCCGCGGGTGCGGCGGGTGATGGTCACGATGCCCTTCTGCCACAGCAGTTCGGCGAACCGGTCGATGGCGGCCTGCGGCGAACGGCGGTACTGGGTGCCCGGGAAGCTGTTGAAGGGGATCAGGTTCACCTTGCAGGGCACGTCCTTCACCACCGCCGCGAGCTGCTTGGCGTGCTCGAGGCTGTCGTTCACGCCCTCCAGCATCACGTACTCGAAGGTGATGTGCACGTGCCGGTGGTCCTTGCTGTCCACGTAGTGGCGGCAGACTTCCATCAGCTCGGCGATGGGGTGCACCTTGTTGATGGGCACCAGCACGTCGCGCAGCGGGTCGGTCGGCGCGTGCAGCGACACCGCCAGCGCCACGTCGCAGTCCTCGGCGAGCTTGTACATCGTCGGCACCAGGCCGGAGGTGCTCACCGTCACGCGGCGCTTGGACAGGCCGTAGCCGAAGTCATCCACCAGCACCTTGATGGCCGTGAGCACGTGCTTGTAGTTGGCGAGCGGCTCGCCCATGCCCATGAATACAATGTTAGTAATTGCCCGGTCCGTGCCGGGCTTGGCCCCGAGCCGCTGGTTCGCCATCCACACCTGGCCGATGATCTCGGCGGCGGTGAGGTTGCGGTTGAAGCCCTGCTTGCCGGTGGCGCAGAAGCTGCAGTCCATGGCGCAGCCCACCTGCGAGGAGATGCACAGGGTACCCCGGTAGCGCCCCGGAGCGTCGGCCGAGGGCCCCCCTTTGGGGGATCGGCCAGCGGAGTGGGCGCGGGCGACCGTCAGAGCCGTTGTACCATGCTGCTCATCAGTATCAACATCTGAGAAACCATCATTTACTTCGCGGTCGCCCTCGGGGATCAGCACCGTCTCGATGTTGTTGCTGGCGTCCATGCGCAGCAGCCACTTGCGGGTGCCGTCCTCCGAGAGCTGCTCGGTGATGACCTCCGGCGGGCGCACCTCGGCAGCGGCCTTGAGCTTCTCGCGCAGGCTCTTGCCGAGGTCGGTCATGAGGTCGAAATCGGCGACGCCCTGGTGATACACCCACTTCATGAGCTGGCGGGCGCGGAAGGGCTTCTCGCCCAGCTGGACGAAGAAGGCCTCCAGCGCCTGGCGGTCCAGGCCCAGCAGGTTCACCTTGGGGGCGTCGCCGGTCATCGCTCTCTTACCGGGTGCGCGGCGCGATGTCGAGGTCGGAGAAGAAGTACGCGATCTCCTGCTTCGCCGTCTCGGCGGCATCGGAGCCGTGCACCATGTTCTCGTCCACCGTCTGCGCGAAGTCGCCGCGGATGGTGCCCTTGGCGGCCTTCTTCGGGTCGGTGGCGCCCATGATGTCGCGGTTCTTGAGGATCGCGCCCTCGCCTTCCAGCGCCGTGACCATCACGGGACCCGAGATCATGAAGTCCACCAGCGGCTTGAAGAAGGGGCGCTCGCGGTGCACCGCGTAGAAGCCCTCCGCCTGGGCGCGGGTGAGGTGGAGCATGCGGGCCGCCACGATCTTGAGGCCGGCCTTCTCGAAGCGGGCATAGACCTCGCCGATGAGGTTCTTCGCCACGCCGTCGGGTTTGACGATGGACAGGGTACGTTCGATAGCCACGAAACATCTCTCCGGGACACTGGGGGTGGATGGGCGCCGGAGACAGGAGGAGCTTGGGTCAGCCCGCCCTGGAGCCCGCGTCGGGCCCGGGACTTCCGGCGATTTTCAAACGGGGGATTTTACCGGTTGCGAGCCGGTACAGGCAATGAAATCAGGAGATTAGGCGGGGATTTCGAGCGGAAAAGGACGATTAGACGGTAAAACTCTCGCCGCAGCCGCACTCGTCTTTGACGTTGGGATTGTGGAACTGGAAGGACTCGTTCAAGCCCTTCTTCACGAAGTCCACCTGGGTGCCGTCCAGGAAAGGCAGGCTCTCCCGGTCCACCACCACCTGCACGCCCTGGTCCTCGAACACCACGTCGTTGGCGCTCTGGCCGTGGGCATAGTCCACCACGTAGGCGAAGCCGGAGCAGCCGGTCTTCTTCACCCCCAGGCGCAGGCCCGTGGCATCCGCCTGCTGGTGCAGGTGGTTCTTCACGCGCTCGGCGGCGCTGGGAGTCAGGGTGATGGCCATCGTCTCGTCTTCCTCAAGCACGTTCGTGCTTCTCATCCATATTGTACCCCTCGAGGGCGGCCCTCAGGGCATCCTCCAGGAGCAGTGCCGCATCCCGCTTGGGGACCGGGAGCCTGAACTCATCCGCCAGGGCCACGCCCGAGAGCGTGCCTGCTTCTTCCAGGCTCAAGCCCGGCAGGCGTTCGCTCAGCACCGAACAGAGGGCCACCGTGGCGGGACATCCGTACACCCGGTAGCGGCAGGCCTCGATGCGCCCATCGCTCCCGAGCTTGAGGGACAGGCGGATCTCCCGCCCGTGCCGGCGGCTGCCTGCCGCACCTTCCGACACGCCCGGCGTGTCCGCCGGGAAGCCTCCGGCATTGCGTGGCGCACGGAAGTGCTCCAGCACCGCTTCAGCGTATTCCATGGGGGCGCCCGCCACGGCCTTCAAGCCGCCAGCGCCGCGAGACGCCGGTACTGCGTCGTGACGAGCTGTACCGCCGCGTCCACCTCCGCCTCGGTGCTGAAGCGGCCCAGGCTGAAGCGCAGGCTCGCACCCGCGAGCTGGTCGTCGCGCCCGATGCCGCGCAGCACGTAGGAAGGTTCCCGGTCCGCCGCGTTGCAGGCGGAGCCGCTGGAGACCGCGAGACCCTCGCAGGCGTAGAGCAGGCTCTCCCCTTCCACGCCCGGGAAGCTCACGTTGAGGATTCCCGGCAGCCGCTGGGTGGGATGCCCGTTCAGCAGCACTCCCGGTAGCGCCTGCAGGCCCTTCCACAGGCGCTCCCGCAGCGTAGTGAGCCGCTGCATCTCCGCGGGCATGAGTTGCCCCGCGAGGCGGAATGCTTCCCCCATGCCCACGATCTGGTGCGTGGCGAGGGTGCCGGAGCGCATGCCCTGCTCGTGGCCGCCGCCGTGGATGAGCGGCTCCAGG
Source organism: Gammaproteobacteria bacterium (assembly GCA_036383255.1). Classification (NCBI taxonomy): domain Bacteria; kingdom Pseudomonadati; phylum Pseudomonadota; class Gammaproteobacteria; species Gammaproteobacteria bacterium. The sequence continues at coordinate 29,755 of DASVOS010000011.1, forward strand.
TTCACGCGGGGCTCGCGCCGCACGTAGAGCGCGCCCATGCCCTTGGGTCCGTAGACCTTGTGGGCGGCGAAGGACATGAGATCCACGTCCAGCCTCTTCAGGTCGATGGGCACCTTGCCGGCGCTCTGGGCCGCGTCCACGTGGAACGCGGTGCCGTTCGCGTGCGCGAGCTTGCCGATGGCGGCGATGTCGTTGAGAGTTCCGAGCTCGTTGTTGGCGTGCATCAGCGTCACCAGCACCGTGTCGGGCCTGAGCGCCTGGCGCACCGCCTCGGGCTGGATTAGCCCGTCCGCGTCGGGCCTGAGCCAGGTGACCTCAAAGCCTTCCTTCTCCAACTGCTTGCAGGCATCCAGCACCGCCTTGTGCTCGATGCGCGAAGTCACGATATGCCGGCCCTTGTCCTTGCGGAACCGCGCCAGGCCCTTGATGGCGAGGTTGTCTGACTCCGTGGCACCGGAGGTGAACACGATCTCGGAAGGCTCGGCATTGACCAGCGCCGCGATCTCGCGCCGCGCCTCTTCTACTGCCACACGGGCGGCACGGCCCGGTGCATGCGCTGAGGCGGGATTCGCGAACACGCCATCCAGGGTCAGGTGCGCGGCCATCTTCGCCGCCACCTTGGGGTCCAGCGGCGTCGTCGCCGCATAGTCCATGTAAATGATCTTATTCACACTCACCAGCCCACCGCCGCCACGTTCCTGGCGCGGCCGGCCACGATCTCGTGCAGGGCTTTCGCCACCGTCTGCACGTCAGCACCGGTGTTGCCGGAGCCGAAGCTGATCCTGAGCGCGCCCTTGGCGATGGCGGGCACGAGGCCCATGGCCGTCAGCACGTGGCTGGGCTCGCCGCTGCCGCTGTGGCAGGCGGAACCGCTGGAAACCGCGATGCCGCGCTTGTCCAGCTCCATCACCAGCCACTCCCCGTCCAGGCCCTCGATGCCGAACTGCAGCGTGTTGGGCAGCCGCTCCGCGCCGCCGGAGAACACCCGCACGCCCGGCAGCCTGCGCACCTCGGCTTCCAGCGCGTCCCGCAGCTCACGCGAATGGGCGGCGCGCGCCTGCAGTTCTTCGTTCGCCAGGGCCGCGGCCTTGCCGAAACCCACGATGCCCGCCAGGTCCTCGGTGCCGCCCCGCAGGCCCTGCTCCTGCCCGCCGCCATGGATCAGGGGTTTCAGGTCCACGCGCCGGTCCATGACGAGTGCGCCCACGCCGCGCGGGCCGTTGAACTTGTGGGCGGAGAGCGTCATGAGGTCGGCGCCCAGCGCCGGAAGATCCACCGGGACCTTGCCCGCCGCCTGCACCGCGTCGCAGTGCAACAGCGCGCCTGCCGAATGCGCGCGCCTGGCGATGGCCGCCACGTCCTGCAGCACGCCGGTCTCGTTGTTGGCATGCATGGCCGAGACCAGCTTCACGCCGCCCGTTGCGAGCAGCGCGTCGAGAGCCTTGAGGTCGTAGCGCCCCTCGCCGTCCACCGGGATGCGCCGCACGTCCCAGCCCGCTTCCGCCAGCGCGTCAGCCGGGCCCAGCACGGCACTGTGCTCCACTGCACCTGCCAGCAGTTTCCCGTCAGGCCGGCCGGCGCAGACGCCCTTGAGCGCCAGGTTGTCCGCCTCGGTGCCGCCGCCGGTAAACACCACCTGGGCCGGCTGCGCATTGACCAGCGCCGCCACCTGGGCGCGTGCCGACGCGATCGCCTCATGGGCCGCGCGGCCCGGGCGATGCACGCTGGAAGGGTTGCCGTGCGCTCCCGCGAGCCAGGGCTGCATGACCTCCAGCACCCGCGGGTCCAGCGGTGAGGTGGCGTTGTGGTCGAGGTAGATGGACATGACTGGGAAGGGACTCAGGACGCCGCGCGGCTCCGCGGCACGAACTTGAGAACGTGTTCCTGGTTCTGGCGCGCCGCGACACCGCGCACCGCGTTGGACTGCATGAGCTGCGCCAGCGTGACGCCGCTCAGGAAGCGGTGGATCTCGCGGCTCAGGTCCTCCCACAGCTCGTGGGTCAGGCAGGATTTGCCGCCGTGGCAGTCGCGCTCGCCGCCGCAGCGGGTCGCGTCGAAGGACTCGTCCACCGCGCGGATCACGTCCGCCACCGGGATCTCGGACGGCGCCTTGCCCAGGTTGTAGCCGCCGCCGGGACCGCGGGTGCTGGCCACGAGGCCGCTGCGGCGCAGGCGGGTGAAGAGCTGCTCCAGGTAAGGCAGGGAGATGTCCTGCCGTGCCGCGATCTCGCTCAGGCACACCGGCCCTTCCCCGTCATGCAAGGCGAGGTCGAGGAGCGCGGTGACCGCGTAACGTCCCTTGGTGGTGAGTTTCATGGGCGCCTCGGCTTCAAGGCAGCGGACGGGTTGTCATTATATAACCAACCCTGGGGGTCAGGTATTGCCGCGCCGCCGGGCCTTTGGGCTCTGCAGGGCTGTCAGCAGGCCCCGCAGGATGTGCACCTCGTTCTGGTCCGGCTGGGCGCGGTTGAACAGCCGCCGGATACGACGCATCAGGTGCTTGGGGTTCGCGGGGTCCAGGAACCCTGTCTCCAGGGCCGCGGACTCGATGTGCGCGTAGAGCTTCTCCATCTCCTCCGCCGTGGCGGGCACCTCCTCGCTCTCGCCCGCCGCGGGCGTGGCGCCCCGCGCCAGCATGGACTCGTAGCCCAGCACCTGCACTGCCGCGGCGATGTTGAGGGAGCTGTACTCCGGGTTCGAGGGGATGTTCACCAGGATGTGGCAGCGCGCCAGCTCCTCGTTGGTGAGGCCGGTGCGCTCACGTCCGAACAGCAGCGCCGTCTCCTGCCCCGCCGCGTCGGCGGCTTGCAGGCGCTCCATGCATTCCCTGGGCGAGAGCACCGGCGGCCCGAGGCCCCGCTGCCGGGCGCTGGTCCCGGCGATCAGCGTGCAGCCGGCGAGCGCCTCGTCCAGGGTCTTCACCACCGCGGCCCGCTCCAGCACGTCCACCGCGCCGGAGGCCCGGGCACTGGCGTCCGGGTGCGGATACTCCGCCGGGCTCACCAGCACCAGTCGCGCGAGGCACATGGTCTTCATGGCGCGGGCGGCGGCACCGATGTTGCCCGGGTGGCTGGTCTCCACCAGTACGATTCGTAAGCCCTTGTTCATTCTGGTATTCTACGCGGCGCGCGGCAGGTCTGCGCCCGTTCTTTGCCACTTCAGCTCACGTTCCTGTTCCAGGAGAGGCCCATGCAGCCCTTATTGAACATCGCCATCCGCGCCGCGCGCAAAGCCGGCGACCTCATCGTCCGCTACGTGGACCGGGTGGATACCCTCACGGTGAAGGCCAAGGAACGCAACGACTTCGTGAGCGAAGTGGACCGCCAAGCCGAGGACGAGATCGTCCAGATCATCCGCGCCGCCTATCCCGACCACGCCATCATCGGCGAGGAATCCGGCGTGCGCGGCGGCCGCGACCCGGAGTGGACCTGGGTCATCGACCCCCTCGATGGCACCACCAACTTCCTGCACGGCTTCCCGGTGTTCTCGGTGTCCATCGCCGTCAAGCACCGCGGCCGGCTCGAGCACGGCGTGATCTTCGATCCGCTGCGCAACGAACTCTTCACCGCCGCCCGCGGCGGCGGCGCCCAGCTCAACAGCCGCCGCATCCGAGTCACCACCCTGAAGGGGCTGGACGGCGCGCTCATCGGCACCGGCTTCCCCTTCCGCGAGAACCAGAACCTGGATCTCTACCTCAAGATGTTCGGCGCCGTCGCCTCCAAGACCGCCGGCATCCGCCGCGCCGGCTCCGCCGCCCTCGACCTCGCCTACGTGGCGGCCGGGCGCATGGACGGGTTCTGGGAGCTCGGCCTCAAGGAATGGGACGTGGCAGCGGGCCTGCTCATGATCCAGGAGGCGGGCGGCAGCGTGGGCCACCTGGATGGCAGCGTGGGCATCCCCGAGGATGGCAACATCCTGGCCGGCGGCCAGAAGGTGTTCAAGCTGCTCGCCGACGAGTTCAAACCCCTGCTCGGATAAGGGAGGACCCATGTTCCGCTCTGCCCTGCTATTGCTCGCTGCACTGGCGGCGCCCGCGCTCGCCTGTGCTGCTGACACCGTTCCCACCGCCACTGTCACCCTCGCCGTCTCGGCCGCCCACGGCATGACTGCGGACTACCGGCTATCCGGTCCGGTCACCCGACTCGAATTCGAACGGCACCTGGGCGCGGTGCGCGGCAAGCTGTGGAAGCTGGCGTCGGCGGGGCTGAAGCTCGACGGCGACGCCCTCGTGACGCAGGACGGCAAGCCGTTCCGGGAGTTCCGTGTCGAGGTCCAGCCCTACACGGACGTCATCGACCTGGACTACGCGCCGATGCAGCTCTTCAGCGACGGCAGCGTGGCGCTGTTCAGCGGCTACTTCAACGTCAAGGGCGGCGGCAAGGCCACGCGCTTCACCTTCAAGGATGCTTCCCGGGTGCTGGTGTACGGCCGTCCCGCCGTCGCGGGCGAATCCATCCAGCCGGAATCCGACGGCACCTTCTTCTACTTCGGCCGCCTCGAACCCGTGCAGACGGGGGACTCGATCCTGATCCTGGATCCCGGCCTGCCCGCCTGGGCCGGCAAGGCGCTCGCCATGCAGGTGCCGGCCACCATCGCGTTCTACACCGGGCACTATGGCGCGCCGCTGCCGCGGCGCCCTTTCCTGTTGTTCAACTGGAAAGACCGCGACGCCCAGGGCGTGGCGGACTACAAGGGCGACACGCTGCCCTCCAACATCGACTTCATCCTGAGCGGCGCCGGCTGGGCGCAGGACACCCCCGACACTCGCGGCCTCCTGGCCACGCTCATCACCCACGAGATCGCGCACCTGTGGAACGCCTACCTGTTCCAGCCGCAGGTGTGGTCGTCGGACGGCGGCAGCTGGTTGCCGGAAGGCCAGGCCCAAGCGGCTGCCATCGAATTCTCCATGCGCAACGGCTGGATCAGCCGCGCCGACGCGCTGCAACTCTACGCTTCGGCGCTGAACGCCTGCCTGCGGACGCCTGGGGACCGCCCGATCCAGGAACAGAACCAGTCCAACGAGGCGGTCTACGGGTGCGGCGTGACCTTCAATCTGCTCGCTGAGGCGGCGTTGCACCGCAAGGACGCCAGGCTTGGCTTCTTCGACCTGTGGCATGAGATCTATGCCGATGCCGGGAAGCAGGAGTACTCGGAGGCGACCTTCATGGGCGCCGTCCGCAAGCTCTCAGGGGACGCCGAACTCACGGACCTGCTGCACGCACTGGTGACCGCTTCCGCCAAGGACAAGAACCCGCGCATCCTGGCGGCTCTCGAGCGCCTGGGCGTGGGCTACGCGGTGCCGGGCCCCGGTTCCGACAACCCGGAGTTCGGCCGCATGGCCATCACTCCCGTGATGCTCGAAGCCATGCGCGCCGACTGCCACGGCGGCGTCAGTCTCAACACCCAGGACGAAGGCTTCCTTCTTTTCCCGGTGAAGAACTGCTCCGTGCTGGGTAAGTCCTACTTCGTCCAGGCCATGGATGGACAAAGGCTGTTCGCCGGAGGCATCGCCGCCTACCAGGCGGTGGCGGCGGGCTGCGCCAGGGGTGAGCCGATCCGTCTCACGGTCAAGGAGCAGGAGGAGCCGCTCCTATTACCCTGCCCCGCGAAGCTTCCGTCCATGCCGGACATGGTGGAACTGACCGGCGTCCCCTGGCTGGATACTGGCACCGCCCCTGAGACGAAACTGTAAGGAACGAAAAGGGCGCCTCGCGGCGCCCTTTCTTTTTGCTTGTGGACTCTATCGCGTCAGGGCATGTCGTCGACGGCTTCGCCCTTCTTCACCGGCATCAGGTCCGACTTGCTCACGCCCAGCATCAGCGCCGTGGCGCTCGCGATGTAGATGGAGGAGTAGGTGCCCACGATGATGCCCACGAACAGCGCCAGCGAGAAGCCGTGCAGCACCGGGCCGCCCAGGATCAGCAGCGCCACCACCACCAGCAACGTCACGCCCGAAGTCATGATGGTACGCGACAGGGTCTCGTTGATGGCCATGTTCATGACCTCCGTCGGCGTGCCCTTGCGCATCTTGCGGAAGTTCTCGCGGATCCGGTCGAACACCACCACCGTGTCGTTCACCGAGTAGCCCATCACCGCCAGCACCGAAGCCAGCACGTTGAGGTCGAACTCGATGTGCAGCAGCGAGAAGAAGCCGACCACGAACACCACGTCGTGCAGGGTCGCCGCCACCGCGCCGACTGCCAGGCGCCACTCGAAGCGCATCACGATGTAGAGCAGGATCGCCACCAGCGTGATGACGAAGGCCAGCGCGCCCTTGGTAGCGAGGTCCTTGCCGACCTCGGGGCCCACGAAGTTCACCTGCTGCAGCTGCACGCCGGGCTCGCTCTTCTGCAGCGCAGCGATCACCTTGTTGCCGGTGTCCTTGTCGGACTCGCCCGCGGCGGCCTGCAGGCGGATCAGCACCTCCTGCGGGGTGCCGTAGTTCTGCGCGATCGAGTTCTCGAAGCCGCCGGCGGCCAGCGCCTTGCGCACCTGGTCCAGGTCCGCGCTCTTGGGGTAGCTCACCTGCACGGTCACGCCGCCGGTGAAGTCCACGCCGAAGTTCAGGCCGTGCACGCTCAGCGAGGCGATCGCCGCGACAAGCACCACCAGCGACATGCCCATGGCGAGCTTGCGGACGCCGAGGAAGTTGATGTGCGGTATGTTGTGGAAGAATTCCATTGCCGTCTACTCCGAAACTTCTGTCAAACCGGGAGCTTGTCCAGCTTCCGGCCGCCGAACGCGGCGTTCACGATGGAGCGGGTGCCCATGATGGCCGTGAACAGCGAGGTGATGATGCCGAGCGTCAGTGTCACCGCGAAGCCCTTCACCGGTCCCGAGCCGAACAGGAACAGCATGAAGGCCGCGATCAGCGTGGTGACGTGGGCGTCCACGATGGTGGCGAAGGCGCGCTCGTAGCCGGCGTGGATCGCGGCCTGCGGCGTGTTGCCGGCGCGCACCTCCTCGCGGATGCGCTCGTTGATCAGCACGTTGGCGTCCACGCCCATGCCCAGCGTCAGCACGATGCCGGCGATGCCGGGCAGCGTCAGGGTGGCCTGGATCATTGACAGCAGCGCCACCGTCAGCACCAGGTTCATGAACACCGCGAGGTCGGCGATCACGCCGAACACCTTGTAGTAGATGCCCATGAACACCACCACCAGGGCGAAGCCCAGCAGCGCGGCGTAGAAGCCCTGCTTGATGTTCTCGGCGCCCAGGCTTGGGCCGACGGTGCGCTCCTCGATGAAGTCCATCGGCGCCGCCAGCGAACCCGCGCGCAGCATGATGGCGAGGTTCTTCGCCTCGTCCTGCCCCAGGCCCGTGATCTGGAAGTTCTTGCTGAAGATGCCCTGGATGGTGGCGACGCTGATGACCGAGTAGACCTTGGTGTGGCTGACGACCGGCTGGCCGTCCACCATGCGGGTCTCGCTCTTGGTCTCGATGAACAGCACCGCCATAGGCTTGCCCAGGTTCTGGCGGGTGGTCTCGCCCATCTTGGTGGCGGCGGCCGAGTCCAGCGTCACGTTCACGTCCGGCGTGCCCTGGTCCTGGCTGAAGCCGGACTGGGCGTTGACCAGCTGGTCGCCGCTCGCGATCACGTCGCGCTTCAGGAGCACCGGCTGGCCGTTGTCCTTGCGGGTGAACAGCTGGTCATCCAGCGGCACGTGGTTGGTCTGCTGCGCCTCGAAAGCGTTGGCGGTGTAGTCCACCAGCCGGAACTCGAGGGTTGCGGTGCCGCCCAGGATGTCCTTGGCGTGGGCCGCGTCCTGCACGCCCGGCAGCTCCACCACGATGCTGCTCGGGCCCTGCTGCTGCACGATCGGCTCGGCCACGCCGAGCTCGTTCACGCGGTTGCGCAGGGTGGTGATGTTCTGCTCCACCGCCTGCTGGCGCAGGTCCTGCATGTTCTGGGGCGCCATGGTGGCGATCAGGCTATTGGCCGCGCCGCCGTCGCTGAGCTGCAGCTCCGGGTACTGGCGCGCGAACAGGCCGCGCGCGCTCGCAAGGTCCTCCGGCGAGTGCAGCTGCACGCTGATGCTGCCGCCGCTCAGGGACACGTCCTCGTAGCGGATCTGCTTGGCGCGCATGGCGCCGCGGATGTCGTTGGAGATGCGCTGCAGCTTGCCCTGCGCTGCGGCGTTGAGGTCCACCAGCAGCTGGAAGTGCACGCCGCCCTGCAGGTCCAGGCCCTTGGCCATGGGCTTCAGGCCCATGGTCTGCATCCAGGCCGGGGTGCGCGGTGCCAGGTTCATGGCCGCGGTGTAGTTCTGGCCCAGCGACTTGCGGATCGTCTCCAGGCCGTGCAGCTGCGCGTCGGTATCGGCGAAGCGCACCACCAGCGTCTTGTCCTCCAGCGCGGCGGCCTCGAACGGGACGCTGGCGTCCTTGAGCGCGCCTTCCACCTGCTTCTGGTTGTCGGCCGTCAGCGCGCCGGCCTTGGAGGAGACCTGCACCGACGGGTCCTCTCCGTAGAGGTTGGGCAGCGCGAACAAGAGGCCCGCGGCGGTGATCACCACCACCAGCAGGTTCTTCCACAAGGGGTAACGGTTCATCATGGCGGGGATCCGGTCAGAGGTTCTTGAGGGTGCCCTTGGGCAGCACGTTGCCCACGGCCTGCTTCTGCAGCTTCACCTCGACGCCCGAGGCGATCTCCACGGTCAGGAACTGGTCGCCCACTTCCTTCACCTTGCCGAGGATGCCGCTCGAGGTGACCACCTCGTCGCCCTTGGCGATGTTCGAGAGCAGCTGCTGGTGCTCCTTCTGGCGCTTCTGCTGCGGGCGCATCAGGAAGAACCAGAAGCCGCCGATGATGATGACCATCGGGACGACGAAGGAGGTGAGGAAGTCGCCCTGGGGCGCCGCGCCGGCGGCGTAGGCATCGGAGATGAAGAAGCTCATGGTGTCCCTGCCGTGGTCCAAACGAAGCCGGGCTTAAGGCCCGGCGAAAGGGCGGATTCTACAACGTCCCGCGCCCCAAGGGGCCGCCCCCCCCGAAAACCCTCAGGTTACAGGTTCAGCGGCACCCCGGCGACGGGCCAGGTACTCGCGGGCCCAGACGGCGAAGCGCCCGGCCTCGATGGCCTCGCGCATGGTCCGCATCAGGGACAGGTAGAAATGCAGGTTATGGATGGTCATGAGGCGGGGACCCAGGATCTCGCCGCACTTGTCCAGGTGCTTCAGGTAGGCGCGGCTATAGTTGCGGCAGGTGTAGCAGCCGCAGGCGGGGTCCAGGGGCCGAGTATCCCTCATATATATGCTGTTGCGGATGCGGACCACCCCCTCGCTGGTGAAGAGGTGCCCGTTGCGGGCGTTGCGGGTCGGCATCACGCAGTCGAACATGTCCACCCCCCGCGCTACCGCTTCCACCAGGTCCTCCGGCGTGCCCACCCCCATCAGGTAACGGGGCCGGTCCTGGGGCAGGTGCGGCTGCAGAGCCTCCAGCACTGCGAGCCGTTCCGCCTCCGTCTCGCCGACCGAGAGTCCGCCGATGGCATAGCCGTCGAAGCCGATGGCCGCAAGCCCGTCCAGGGAGGCGCGCCGCAGCTCCCCGTACATGCCGCCCTGCACGATGCCGAACAGCGCGGAAGGATGCTCGCCGTGGGCCGCATGGCAGCGCTTCGCCCAGCGCAGGGAGAGCTCCATGGACTCGCGTGCCTGCTCCTGCGTCGCGGGATAGGGCGTGCACTCGTCGAACACCATGATGATGTCGGAGCCCAGCTCGTGCTGGATGCGGATGGAGTCCTCCGGCGCCAGGAACACCTTGTCCCCGTTCACCGGAGACTGGAAGCTCACGCCCTGCTCGCTGATCTTGCGCAGCTCTGCCAGGCTCCACACCTGGAAGCCGCCGGAATCCGTCAGGATCGGTCCCTCCCAGTGCATGAAGCCGTGCAGGTCGCCGTGGGCGCGGATGATCTCGGTGCCGGGCCTGAGCATCAGGTGGAAGGTGTTGCCGAGGATGATCTCGGCGCCGACTTCGCGCAGCTCCTCCGGCGTCATGGCCTTCACGGTGCCGTAGGTTCCCACCGGCATGAAAGCCGGGGTTTGCACGGTGCCGCGGTCGAACACGAGGCGCCCCCTGCGGGCGCCGTCGGAGCTGGAAATAAGCTCGAATTTCATGGCGCGGAGTTTATCAAGAGAAGGGTTTCGACGCCTTCGGCGGCCTGATTTAGAGGGCGCGTTCCACGCGCACTGGGCCCCTTTTCTTTGCTCGCCCAAAGAAAAGGGGCGGAAAGAAAGGGCGCCCCCGGGATGCCGGCCCGAAGCGGGCTAAAGCTGCGCGCTTCGCTCGCCGCGGGGCCGCGCTCATGGGACATCCCTGTCCCTTCGCGCGGGCGCGGTCTTCCATGACCGCGCCCTTCGGCCATCCTTGCTCGCTCCAGTGCTCGCCGGCATCCAAGGGGGTGGAAGAACTCGCGTCTCTTCCTCTTGCCCCGTAGCGCGCGCCGAGCATCGCAGCGAGCAAGGTGAGTCGCACAGCGGCGAACGCCGAGCCAGGGAAGGCGAGGCTGAAGGCGCATCAGGGATGATTAGAGAGTGCTCATCCATCCATGGCGTCTTCCCAGCTCGGCATCCTGCCTCGCGTTCGCCGCTGCGCGGCTCACCCGGGCGAGCGCTTTTGGTTACTTTTGGCGCGCCAAAAGTAACCCGGCCCCGGGAGAGGCCGGAAGGGATTCGGACAGGATGTCATTAGGCCTTTGATTCAGGCGCGATGGTCACGAACATGGCGTCGCCGTAGCTGAAGAAGCGGTAGCGTTGCTCCACCGCGTGGCGGTAGGCCGCCATCACCCGCTCCTGCCCGGCGAAGGCGCAGAGCAGCATCAAGAGCGTCGATTCCGGCAGGTGGAAGTTCGTCACCATGGCGTCCACCACCCGGAACTTGTAGCCGGGGTAGATGAAGATGTCCGTGTCCCTGTCCAGGGGCGCGAGCTCGCCGCCTGCCGCGGCGGACTCCAGGCTCCTCACTGCCGTGGTACCCACCGCCACTACTCTTTTCCCCGCTGCCTTGGTCTTCGCGACGGCGTCGCACACATCCTGTGCGACGACCGCCCGCTCGCTGTGCATCCTGTGGTCGCGGATGTCCTCTTCCCGCACCGGCTGGAAGGTGCCTGCCCCCACGTGCAGCGTGACCTGGGCGCTGCGCACGCCGCGGCGCTTCAGTTCGTCCAGAGTCGCCTGGTCGAAGTGCAGGCCCGCCGTGGGCGCCGCCACCGCTCCCGGCACCCGGGCATACACCGTCTGGTAGCGCTCCTTATCCTCAGCCGCGTCGTCGCGCTCTATATAAGGAGGCAGCGGCATGTGGCCGTGGGCGTAGAGGAACTCCGGTAGGGTCGCGCCCAGGAACTCCACCTTCAGCAGCCCGCCATCCCGTTCCAGGAGCCGGGCCTCGACTCCCTCGGCGAACAGCACACGCATACCCGGCCGCCAGGGCTTGCTGGCGCGGGCGTGCACCAGTGCCGTGCGCGGGTCCAGGATGCGCTCCACCAGGAACTCAACCGCCCCGCCCGTCTCCTTGCGGCCATAGAGCCGCGCCGGCACCACCTTGGTGTCGTTGAACACCAGGAGGTCCCCGGGCTCCAGCAGCGTGGGCAATTCGCGGAACATGCGGTCCTGCAACGCGCCCGTGGCACCGTCCAGGCACAGGAGGCGGCTCGCGCTGCGCACCGCCAGGGGATGCTGGGCGATGAGGCCGGGAGGCAGTTCGTAGTGGAAATCGCTGCGCCGCATGGATGCGCATGGTAGCAACACCGCGCCACGGCTGGTAGAAACCACGGCGCCCTGAAAATGAGGGATTTTGGCTGCCAGCAAGGCGGAAACGGCCGAGCGCCCGGAGTGCACTCTGGTGTGCATGAGGAGCGCGAGGACGTTTCCAACGCCGCTGGCGGGCAAAAGACCCATTTTCAGGCATAAAAAAAGGGCGGCCTTTTAGGCCGCCCCAGTCTCGGGTGGTATCGACGTCACTTCACACGGAACTCATCTGCTGACGGCAGCATCCTCATCGTCATCGCTGTCCGTGGACCAGTTGAAGGACATGGAGTCTTCATCCTTGTCCTTCGGCAGGGTCACGTTCAGGGTCTGGGCCTTGCCCTTGCGCATGATGTCTATCTTCACGTTCTCGCCCGGGCCGTAGGACCCGAGGATGCGCATGGCGTGGGGCGGGCTGCCGGGGTTGCGGCCGCCCAGCTGCACGATCACGTCGCCTTCCTGCAGCTGCAGTGCCGAGTCCTTGGGCACGTGCAGCACCAACAGGCCCTTGTCGGTGCCGAAGTACTGGCCGAGCCCCGGCGTCACGTTCACCAGCTGCATCTCGCCCCAGCGGCCGCCGGTGCTGAAGAACATGTTGAGTCCGCCCAGCGGCGGCACGGGCGGGACCGGCGGCACCGGCGCGACCGGGGGAACCGGCGGCGCGATGAAGAATGCGTCGAAATCACGCAGGCTGCCGGCGGTGACCGTCGTGGTCGCGCTCTTGCCGTCGCGGTTGTAGGCGACCTTCAGGCTGTCGCCCGGCTTGGTGGTGCGCATGAACGCCACCAGCTTGTCCGAGGCGCTGTCGCCGCCGGAAGCCTTGAACGCGTTGCCGTTGATGGACACGATGGTGTCGCCCTCGCGCAGGCCAGCCTTGTCCGCAGGGCCGCCGGGGGTGATGCCGGAGATGGCCGCGCCGTCATCCTCGTCTTCGCCAAGGTCGATGCCGAGGAAACCGCGGCGCTGCATGCTCACCAGGCGCTCGCGCATCACGTCCACATTCCGCATGTAGTTGCTGTTGAGCTGCATGGAGAGCTCGGCCACGTGGCGCGCGGCCTCATCCATCTGCCGGCGCGCCTGCTCCAGTTGCTTCTCCAGCTCCGCCTGGTCCTTGTTCGGGCTCACGCCGGGCACGGCGCCCGGCTTGGCCGAAGGCGTCGGCGTGGGAGTGCCGGGCCTGGCATCGCCGGCCGGGATGGCTTCGGGGGTGGGTGCCGCCTTCGGCGCGGGCAGGCCGGCGGCGCTCGCAGCCAGCGGCACGGCGCAGGCCGCCGCCAGCAACAGGATCTTCCAGTTCTTCATGACACACCTCGTTGGTTCATATGCCTTGGTTAGCGACCTGTGCGTAGCGCACCGCCGCCAGGGACTGCAGCAGGTCCACCCGCTGCCGCCAGAGTTCCGCCACCCGCTGGTCGGCGCCGCCTTTCCCTGCGGCGTTGTTTATCGCGTAATCCACGAGCGCGATGCGGTCCTCGAGGGCCGCGATGGTGCTGGCCGTGCCGGCGCTCACCACCATCCGGTCCGCGTGGTCATCGAGCTTGAGCACCGCGCGCTCGAGATAGCGCGAGCGCTCCATGAGCTGGCCCACGTCCGCCGGGGTGCCGTTCGGGCTCACCGCCGCCGACTGCTCCGTCACCGGCGCCGGCACCTGCAGGTTCACCACCAGCACCGCCGCCACGATCGAGGCCGCCAGGCTCACGCCCGCCGCCGGCAGCCAACGGCGCCGGCGGCGGGCACTCAGGTCGGCAGCCAGGGTGATGCGGCCCCAGGCGTCCGCCGGCGGGCGCGGGTCCGGCACCGCCGCGAGCGCTTCGCGCGCGGCCATGAGGCCGTTCAGGGCACGGGCGCATTGCTCGCAGCCGCGCACGTGCTGCTGCACCTCGACGGACACCGGCTCCTCGTCGCGCAGGCCGATCAGTTGTTCAAGGCTGGCATGCATGGTTCCACCTCCCGGGGCCCTCCGGCCCATTGCCGCATGCGCACGTAGGCGCGTGCCAGCTGTGATTTCGAATAACTCGGCGTGGCGTTCATGAGCCGCCCGATCTCCACGTGGGTGTAGCCCTCCACGTCGTGCAGCCACACCACCGCGCGGGCCTCGGGCGAGAGCGCATCCAGCGCCCGCTCCATGTCCAGGCCCTTGTCCGGCGGCGGCTCGTCCGCCGCCAGCCACTCGTCCATCGGAGTCGACTCGCCCTCGCCTCCCAGCGGCAGCCGGTAGCGGTGCCAGTGGGAACGCAGGTGCATCAGGCACTCGTTCACGGCGATGCGGCGTATCCACATCCCCACCGGCGCCTCACCGCGGAACTTCGGCAGGTGGCGCAGCACCTCCACGAAGGTCTCCTGCAGCACGTCCTCCGCCAGGTCCGCGCGTCCGAGCATGCGGCGCGCCAGGCCGAACACCGCATGGCTGAAGGCATCGAACAGTTCCGCCTGGGCGGCGCGGTCGCCAGCCTTGGCACGGTCCAGGACCCCGTCCGGGACGCTGTGGTCGAAGCGGCTGCTCATGTACCTAAGGATGCGCCAGCGGGAAGAAAGGTCGCAAAGGAAAGGGGGTCAGGCGGGCGCCAGGGCCTCGGCCGTGAGCCAGGCACCGGTGAGGCCCAGATGGTCGTCGGCGGTCCGCCGTACCGGCACTTGGGCGAGCTGGGGGGAGAGGCGTCCCTTGGCGGTGAAACCCTGCAGGAAAGCCGGCGTGTCGAACAGGGCGCCCAACCCCGCGAGCACGCCTCCCATGAGCCAGACGCCGCCGGGCGCCGGTGCGGCCAGTACCAGGTCGCCCGCGAACACGCCCAGCAGGCGCGAATAGCGCCACACCGCCGCCACCGCGGCCTCGTCTCCTGTACGCGCCCGCTGCACCACTTCCGCCGGACTGGCCGCAGGTTCCTGCCGCAGATGGGCGTCCAGCGCCGCGAGCCCGGCGCCCGAGAGCACCCGCTCCCAGCTCACCCGGCCGGGATGCTGCGCCTCGAGTGCGCGCAGGAATTCCGCTTCCCAGGCCTCGCCGGGCGCAAAGCCTGTGTGGCCCGCCTCGGCGGCTTCCACGTGCAGCATGCCGCCGGAGCGTGACCAGTAGGCGACGCCGAGGCCGGTGCTCACGCTCACCACCGCCTGGCGCCCCGCTGCCGCTCCCGCGTGCAGCACCGCTGCGTCGGCAGGCGGCTGCTCCGCCAGCGTGTGGGCCGCCGCCTCCAGGTCGTTCATCAGCACGAGCCGGTTGAAGCCGAAGCGCCGGCGCAGCGCGGCGCCGTCGCATTCCCAGTCCAGGTTGGTGAGGCGCGCGCGCCCCCCTTGCGCGGGTCCCGCCACCGCCAGCACCACGTCGGCGCCGGGCCCGATGTACAGGCGCCCGAATACCGCCGCGAGCAGTGCCTCGATGTGGGGATAGTCGCGCGTGCCGAGCTCGAGCACGCCGCCCGCGTGGCGGAACCGCGCACGGGTGCCGCCGATGTCCGCCGCCAGGAGGGTGCGTGCCGTGCCCATCTTCATATGATGTCACGCCCGGCGCGGGGATACCCTGCTTCAATGCCGGGGCCTGGACAGGCATTAAGTCATGTCAGGCGCACGGGCGCCTGGGATTTCAGGTGTCCTCCGCGTCCCGCATGATCTGCTCGTAGAGGAGCCGGTACCGGCCGCCGCCGTGGTTGCCGAACAGGGGGTCGTCCACCTGCTTGATCCGGGCCCGGATCGAGGCCCAGTCTCTCGCCTGCAGCACGCCGAGGGCCTGGGGGAACAGCAGCCGTTCCTCGGACTCGGAGTGCTGGCGCTGCAGTTGCAGGTAGCGGCGGCCATGCCGCACCAGTTCCGCGCAGGGCTCGCTGCCCGGATCGGGGTTGTCCAGCGCCCGCTCGATGAGGTCGTCCTCCAGCGCGTAGATCTCCGCATGCTGGCCCCGCACCCGCTCCACCTCCGCCTTCCAGCTGGGGTCCAACTCAGCCAGGCGCTGGAAGATCAGGTCCTCCTTGGGATGGTGCACACGGCCGGGGAACTTGCGCATGTAGTACAGCGCGTTCGCCAGCAGCACGTAGTCCGCGACACCCATCCGCTCCAGCTTGTCGAGCTGGTCAGAGACCAGCATGAGCACGCTGCGCATGTTGGCGTGCTCGCGCCGCAAGTCGTCGATCGGCGTGGCGAGGACGTGGTTCATGCCGGTACCCGCGGGCGCCACACACCGATGTCGCGCAGCAGGCCCAGGAACACGAGCCCGCTCGCGATCACGTCCAGCCCCATCAGCACACCCAGCATCCAGGGCGAAGTCCAGGGCCACATGACCAGGATGCAGGCGGCCAGGAGCAGCGTGAGCGCGGCATCCAGCGCCATCCAGCCGCTGCCCTTGCGGCGGCGCATCCAGTACGCACCTGCCAGCAGCAGCACCGCCTCCACCGCGAACATGCCGCCGATGAACAGCGTGAGGGCGCGCAGGTCGTAAGTGGGGCGCAGTATCAGGTAGACGGCGGCGGCCATGTACATCATGCCCACCAGCAGGCGCCACCGGAACAGTGCGTGTCCGCGCGCGTCCCAGGCATGCACCAGGTGCGCAAGGCCGCTGAACAGCACGATCCACACGATCAGGATGCCCATGGCGATCCCCACCGCCAGCGGCAAAAGCGCCGCCACCGCGCCGAGCATGATGAGCACCAGGGCCGCGCCCACCGAGATCCAGGTGGCGTTGACGATGCCTTCGATAGGGGTGTTGTCGGTGCGCATGGGCTTCTCCAGGGACGTTTCCATGGAGCCAGCATGCGGCAGGGAGGATCAGGCGGCCATGACCTGGATCAGGCGGGATGCTTGTGGCCGGCGGGCGGACCCGCCCTTGGGACTCAGGTCTGCATGTCTTCCATGCACTGGGCGATGCCGTGGAGCCGCTCCGCGTCCAGCAAGGTCACGGCGCGCCGCTCCACGCTGATGAGCTTGTCCTTCTCGAAGCGGGCGAACACCCGGCTCACGGTCTCGGGGGCGAGGCGCAGGTAGTTGGCGATGTCACGGCGGGACATACTGAGGTTGAATTCGCGAGAGGAGAAGCCGCGCTGGGTGTAACGGCGCGACAGGCCGATGAGGAAAGCCGCCAGGCGCTCCTCGGCGGTGTAGTCGCCCGCCAGGGTCACGGCCTCCGCCAGGTCCCGGCTCATGAGCCGCACCAGCTGGTTCTGGATGCTCGGCATCCGCGCAGCCAGGGTGGTGAGCTCGGCATAAGGCAGCACGCACACCGTGGCGGTATCCAGCGCCACGGCATTGGTGATGTGGTGCTGGGGATAGATGGCCTTGAGGCCCATCAGCTCGCCCGGCAGGTGGAAGCCAAGCACGTGCTCGCGCCCCTCGCTGTCCACGGTATAGACCTTGAAGGAGCCGGAGCGTACTGCATAGACCGCGTCGAAACGGTCGCCTACGCGGTACAGGTGGTCGCCTTCGTGCATAGGCTCGGAGCGCTTCACCACGCCGTCCATCTGCTCCAACTCATCGTGGGCAAGACCCGTGGGCAGGCAGAGGTGGGCCAGGGAACAGCTGCTGCAAGCCGCCAGCGGCCGCGCCTTGGGGTGGGCCTTCGGGTTGGCGGTGTCCATCCTGAGGAGCGTGGCGGTCTGCATGAGGGTTCTCCCTACATAAAAATCACGTCGCAATAGTGATATATAGGTGCCGCCGCCACTATCAGGGAAACCCTGAATTGGCCCTAGGCAGCAGCCTTATCTTGCTAGATAACCCGGGAAAACTGCGGGGTTCCAGCCCCGGGCAGGTAGGCGTCGAACTGCATGGCCACGCTGCGCAGCAGGAACCGGCCCTCGGGGGTGACTCCCACTCCTTCCGGTCCCATCACCACCAGCCCATCGGCCCCCAGTGGCTCCAGCCGCCTGAGCTCCCTGGCGAAATAGTCCGTGAAATGCACGCCGTGCCGCCGCTCGATGTCGGCGTAACGCAGCTCGCCGTAGCACATGAGGCGGTTGATGATGTCTGCTCGCAGCAGGTCATCGTCGCTCATCACCAGGCCCGCAGCGAGCGGCAGCCGGCCTTGGTCCAGCGGCCCGTAATAGGCATCCAGGGTCTTGGCGTTCTGGGCATACACCCGCCCCACGTGGCCGATGGCGCTCACGCCGAGGCCGACCAGGTCCAGTCCCGCCAGCGTCGAATAACCCTGGAAGTTGCGCTGCAGCAGGCCCTGGCGCCGCGCCTTCATCAGGCTGTCCTCCGGCAAGGCGAAGTGGTCCATGCCGATGTGCTCGTAGCCGGCGCCCGTCAGCCGGTCCACCGCGGCCTTGAGCAGTTCCAGCCGCGCCGCCGCGTCGGGCAACTCCGCATCCTTGATCTGGCGCTGCGCCTTGAACTGCGCGGGCATGTGCGCGTAGCCGTACACGGCGATGCGCCCGGGCCTCGCGGCGATCATGGCGTCCAGCGTGCCGTTCCAGCCCCGCAGGTTCTGCCGCGGCAGTCCGTAGATGAGGTCCACCGCCACGGACTCGAAGCCCGCCGCCTGCGCGGCCGCGATCACGTCCAGGCAGTGCTGGCGGTCCTGGCGGCGGTTCACCGCCTCCTGCACTTCCGGATCCAGGTCCTGGATGCCGAAGCTCACGCGGGTGAAGCCGAGTTCCGCCAGGGCTCCCATCCTGGCGGGCCTCACGCCGCGCGGGTCCACCTCAATGGAGGCCTCCACGCGGGACGCGAAACGGAAATGGCTGTGCAAGCCGTGCCACAGTGCGTGCAGCTGGTCATCGTTGAACTGGGTGGGCGTGCCGCCGCCGAGATGCAGCTGGCGCACCGGCCGGTCGCGGTCGAACAGCGCGCCCTGCAGCTCGGCCTCATGCAGCAGGCGCTGCAGGTAGCGCACCAGGCTGTCCGGGTCGCGGCTGATGATGCGGTTACAGCCGCAGTAGAAGCAGGGACTGCTGCAGAACGGCAGGTGCAGATACAGCGACAGGTCGCTGGGGATCGGGTCATCGTTGCTGCGGGCCACCTCGTCCCGGTAGTGGTCCGGATCGAAGGGCGCATGGAACTGGCGCGCGGTGGGGTACGAGGTGTAGCGCGGGCCGGAGCGGTCGTAGCGGCGGACCAGGTCGGGGTCGAAGTGCACAGGCTGGTTTTCCATGGCGCAAGTCTGGGGGTTGGCCCGCCCTGCCTGCCATGATCCAGGTCAATGCGGGCCCCGGTCGCGGCGCCCATGCTGGCGCCATCGGATAACGCGGGAGCGGCCATGGCCATGCAGTTGAGATTCCTCGGCGCTGCCGGCGAGGTCACGGGCTCATGCCACCTCCTGGAGTGGGACGGCCGCCGGGTGCTGCTGGACTGCGGCCTGTTCCAGGGGACGCCGGAGAGCGAGGCCCGCAACCACCAATCGTTCCCCTTCGACCCCGCCTCGATAGACGCGGTCATCCTGAGCCACGCGCACCTGGACCACTGCGGGCGCCTGCCGGCGCTGGTGCGGGACGGGTTCCGCGGTCCCATTTATGCCCACGCCGCGACTCGCGACCTCGCCCGCATCCTGCTCACGGACGCTGCCGAGCTCGCCCGCCGGGACGCGGAGCATGCGGAGCGGCGGCACCATGGCGACACTGCGCCGCTGTACGGTCCGCGCGATGTCGAGCATTGCCTCCAGCGCTTCCATGCCCTCGCCTACGGCAAGCGCGCCGAGATCGCTCCCGGCCTCAGCTGCCGGCTGCAGGACGCGGGTCACATCCTCGGCGCTGCGGTCATCGAACTCTGGATGGAGGGCGGCGACCTGCCCCTCAAGCTGGTCTTCAGCGGCGACCTGGGCGGACAGCAGGGCTTCATCATGCCGCCGCCGGTGCGGGTGGAGGACGCGGATCTCGTGCTGATCGAGAGCGCCTACGGCGACCGCCTGCACCGCAGCCCGGAGTCCACCGCGGCGGAACTCGGCCAGATCATCGCCGCTGCCAGCGCCGAAGGGGGCAACATCCTGATCCCCGCCTTCTCCGTCGGCCGCACCCAGGAACTGATCTACCTCCTCGCCCGCCACTATGAAGAATGGAACCTCAGGGATTGGGCCGTGTTCCTCGACAGTCCCATGGCCATCGAGGCGACCGGCGTGTACGCGCATCACGCCGCGCTGCTCGCGCCCGATGCCGCTGCCTACGCCCGCGCCACCGGTTTCGGGCCGCTCTGGCTGCACCGCACGCCGGGCACCGACGAGTCCATCGCCATCAACCGCGTCACAGGCGGCGCCATCGTCATCGCCGGCAGCGGCATGTGCACAGGCGGCCGCATCCTGCATCACCTCAGGCAGCGTCTGCCGCGGCGCGACACCCACGTGATATTCACGGGCTTCCAGGCAGCCGGCACCCTGGGCCGGCGGCTGGTGGACGGTGCGCGTGAGGTGCGCCTGTGGGGCGAACCGGTCACGGTGGCGGCCCAGGTCCACACGCTCGGTGGGCTCTCCGCCCATGCCGACAAGGAAGCCCTCTGCCGCTGGTACGCAGGCTTCCGCGGCCACCCGCAGGTGGCGGTGGTGCACGGCGAGCCCCAAGCCAGCGCTTCCCTGGCCCTGGAGCTGCGCACCCGCTTCGGCTGCCCGGTCACGGTGCCCGCACGCGGCGAATCCCTCGACCTTCGCCAACTGGCGAGGCCGGCCTACCGGGCCAGGGAACGCACGGCATGAATTTGCGCCTGTCGAAGTTCGGAAAGCCGCGTCATCGCCACGAGGTGGAGGTGCGCCTCGACAACCTGCAGCAGTTCTTCAACTCCATGGATCCCTCCCCGTTCTACGAGAAGGACTTGGATCCCGAGGCGGAGCACTACATCGTGAGCTGGGCCCAGGAGTTTCCGCTGGACGAACCGGTGAGTCTGGTGCTGCATGTGGAGGTGCCGGACCCCGCCGCCGAGACGCCCCGCGTGGAAGAGGCGGTGCACCTGCACTTCCGCAACCAGGCGCGCCTCGCGCGCCTCGAGTTCCGCCAGCTCATGCGCGTCGGCTCGCGCAGCCTCGCCATCGGTCTCACGGTACTGGCGAGCTGCCTGTTGCTGAGCGAGATGTCTGTCCGATACAACGGGGCCTGGGCAGAAGTGCTGCGCCAGGGGCTGCTCATCGGCGGCTGGGTCGCCATGTGGCAGCCCATGCAGATCTACCTCTACGGCTGGTGGCCGCTGCTGCGCCGCCGGCGCATCTATGAGAAGCTCGGCCGCATGCCGGTGCACATCAGGCCGCCCCATCATCCCAGCGCGGCTCGCCCCGCATCCAGCCCGTGATCATGCGCGCCACCAGCGGGTTGAAGAAGTAGCCGTAGCAGCGGTGCGGGTTGTGCCCCGCCGCGGTGCGGAACGAGGTATGCACGCCATGGGTATAGTCCACGATCGCCGGACCCGACCCCAGCTCCTGCATCGGCCGGAAGTCGTCGGCGAGGCCGCGGTCGAGTGCCGTGAGGTCGCCGTCGGCGGACACGTTGGTCCAGTGCAGAACGTTCGTGGGGTAGCGGCGCGCGCCGGCCTGGTCATGCCCCCGCAGCCGTCCCTGCACGTAGAACATGCCGAGCGGACTGCCGAGCGTGAGCAGGTCCACGCGCCAGGGCTCGCCCTCCTGCCAGGAGAGTTCCCACAACGCGTCATAGGCGATCACCGAGCCCAGGCTGTGTCCCACCACCAGCACCCGGTGTCCCGCCGCGAGCAGCGGCCGCAGCACCTCCTTCACGTGGCTGCGGATGCGCGTGGCGATGCCGCCCTCGTCCTCGAAGTAGCGTCGCGTCTCCTCCATGGTGTGGCGCGCATCCTGATCCGCGAACAGGGACACCAGCCACGGGAAGCGGTCGCCCAGGCCGTAGGAGAACCGCACCCGGCGCCGGCGCCAGCGCGCGCGCCAGGTCTCGGGCGGCAGCGGCACGCCCACCAGCATCTCAGCCACCCACGGCAGATCCAGGCCAATGTCCGCGTCGTTGCCGTAGTACATGCGGTTCCAGCCCGCGATGTGGAAGCGCTCGTGCAACGCCGCAAGATCGCCGGCGGAGCCCTCCTCCGCGCCGCGCGCCCCGACCGTGATGCAGCGCCACAACACCTCCCGGTGCACGGACGCCGCCGGCTTGGGGTTCTTGCCGGGGATGAACACCACATGACGTTCGAGCTTGCTCATCGCCGTTCTCCTTCCCGGGTGATCATATGAACGCGCGTGCCGTCATCGCGGGCCACGGCCAGATGGGCCACGCCTTCGAAGCCCTGCTGCGGGGACGTGCCACGCTCACGATCTGGGACGTCGCATCCGGGCGAATCGAGCCTGCACCCGCCGTGGCGGAAGCGCTGCGCGGCGCCGGGTTTCTGTTCCTGTGCGTACCCACCGCGGCGCTGGACCCGGTGCTCGGGGCGGTCGCCGGTCTCCTGACGGCGGACACGGCGGTCCTCAGCATCGCCAAGGGCCTGGATGAGGACGGCCGCACCGCCGCAGACATGCTGCAGGCGCAGCGTGCTGACGGCCGTTGGGGCGTGCTGGGCGGACCGATGATCGCTCACGAGATCGCCGCCGGTAAGGCCGCCTTCGCCGAACTCGGCAGCCGCGACCCCGCGCTGGTACGTGATGTCCTGGAGCTGTTCCATCCGACCGCCCTGCGCCTCACCGGGAACCTGAACCCCCGGGCGGTCTCCTGGTGCGGCGTGCTCAAGAACGTCTACGCGCCGCTCGTCGGCGTCGCCGACGAGCTCGGCTGGGGCGCGAACGCGCGCGGCCACATCGTCGCGGCCGCGGCGGGCGAGATGCAGCACCTGCTGCGGGTGCTGGCCGGGATGGATGCGGATGGCTACGGCGACGCCGGCCTCGCAGACCTCATCGCCACCGTGAGCAGCGTGGACTCCCACCACTATGAGATCGGCCGGCGCGTGGCGCGCGGCGAGACCGGCCTGCCGGAATGCGAGGGACTGCACAGCCTCAGGGTACTCACGGCGCGGGACGCCGTCGAACCCGGCAACCATCCGCTCTACGCGGTGGCCACACGGCTGGTGAGCGATCCCCACAGCGTACCCCGGCGCCTGCAGGACTGGCTGGCGCGCTGAGCTACAGGCTCGGCGGGCGCCCGTGTGCGCGCTCGTACTTGTCCTGGTCCTCGAGGCAGCGCGTGGCGGTGGGCTGCACTTCCAGGCGCCGGGACTCGATCGGCCGGCCGCAGTCCACGCAGATCCCGTAGCTGCCCTGCTCGATGCGCTTGAGGGCCGCCTCGATGTCACGCACCTCGTCCACGTCGCGCTGCACGTCGGCGATGTGCACGTCCGCCAGCACGTCGGCCAGCGAGGCATCGCCGCTGTCCAGCACCTGGTCGGCCAAGGCTGCGTACTCCTCCCGCTCCGGGGCGCTGAGTTCGGAGGCGATCTCCTGCCGCAGGGCGATGCGCCGTTCCTGCAACTGGGCCTTGAAGCGTCCCAGGTGCGACGGAAGTATCGGGTTCGTCTGCATGTCCTTCTCCGGTGGCTGTTGGCCCTGAAGGCCGATGACCCATCTGAGCACGAGCGGCCCCCCGGCGGCGTTGACCTGGGTCAAAGTCGGCGCCTGGCGCGACCCGCCGCGGGATTGACGTGGATCAATGTGCCCGTGGCCCTGGAGGCCTACCTTGGCAGCGTGATCTCCCGCTCCCGAGGCATGCCCATGGCCACTTACCCGCTGCTCTTCAGTCCCGGCCGGATCGGCCGGCTCACCCTCAAGAACCGCCTGCTGATGGCGCCCATGGTGCGCAACTACGCGGATGAGCGGGGACAGATGACCTCCCGCTATCTGGCGCACCTCGAGCGCGTCGCCCGGGGCGGCGTAGGCGCCATCATCCTGGAGGCGAGCTTCGTGAGTCCCGAGGGCCGGGGCTTCAGGCATCAGCTCGGGCTGCATGACGATGCGGTCATCCCCGGTCTCGAGGAGGCGGCGACGATGGCGCACGACTACGGTGCACGTCTCGGCGTCCAGCTGTTCCACGCGGGCCGGCAGACCAAGTCCGCCGTCAGCGGCGGACAGCCGGTCGCGCCTTCCGAGATCCCCTGCCCGCTGCTCGGCGAGCTGCCGCGCGGACTCGACCGCATGGAGATCCACTCCCTGGTGCGCGCCTACGGCGACGCCGCCCGCCGCGCCAAGGCCGCGGGCCTGGACTTCGTGGAGATCCACGCCGCCCACGGCTACCTCATCACCCAATTCCTCTCGCCCTTCAGCAACCGTCGCACCGACACCTATGGCGGCAGCACCGAGAACCGCCGCCGCTTCCTCGCCGAGATCATCGAGGCGGTGCGCAAGGAAGTCGGCCCCGGATTCCCCGTCACCGTGCGCCTCTCGGCGGACGAGATGGTGCCGGGCGGCATGCAGCCCGCCGACGCGCAGGATCTGGCGATCTGGCTGCAGGAGCGGGGCGTGGATGCCGTGCACGTCTCCGTCGGCAACTACGGGTCCTACGTGCGGGGCCGCATGATCCCGCCGATGGCGGTGGAGGACGGCCCGCTGGTCAAGTACGCCGCGCTGCTCAAGCAGGCCGTGACGCTACCGGTCATCGCCGTGGGCAAGCTGCGCACGCCGGCCCTGGCCGAGTCGGTGCTGGCGAACGGCCAGGCTGACTTCATCGCGCTCGGCCGCGAGCTGCTCGCCGACCCGGACTGGCCGCAGAAAGCCGAGCAGGGCCTCGCGGACGAGATCCACCGCTGCATCGCCTGCAACCAGGGCTGCATCAGCCGCCTGTTCGACCAGCGCGACGTGTGGTGCACCGTCAATGCCGCCTGCGGGCGGGAGCGGGAGTTCGCCGCGCTCGGCCGCGACGACGCGCGCCGCAAGGTGCTGGTCGCGGGCGGCGGGCCCGCCGGCATGTCGGCGGCCTGCACCGCCGCGCGCGCCGGCTTCAAGGTGGTGCTGTGCGAGGCTGGCGACACGCTCGGCGGCCAATTGCATGCCGCCGGTGCCGCGCCGCACCGCGGTGGCTGGTCCGAGCTGCTTCAGGACCTGCGCCACCAGCTCAAGCTGCTCGGCGTGGAGGTGCGCCTCGGCATCCGCGTGGACAAGAAGTTCGTGAAGCAGGAGCAGCCCTACGGCGTGATCGTGGCCACCGGCGCCGAGGCGCTGCGTCCCGCGATACCCGGCATCGGCTCCCTGAACGTGCTGACCGCCCGCGACCTGCTCGAGGGCCGTGTCCGCGCCTATGGCAGCGTGCTGGTGGTGGGCGGCGGCTGCGCCGGCGCCCAGACCGCAGAGTTCCTCGCCGCCGGCGGGCATGCGGTCACGCTCGTCGAGGCCGAGGGCGACATCGCGGCCGATGCGCCGCTGGACGACCGCACCCTGCTGCTGGGCCGGCTCAAGTCCCTGGGCGTCAACATCATGACCCATACCCGCCTCATCAGCGTCGAGCAGGATGCCATCAACCTGCAGTCGGGCGGGGAGATCTTCGGCATCGCCGCCGACACGGTGGTGCTGTGCCTGGGCTCGCGCCCCAAGCACGGCCTCGAGGTGGAGCTGATGGGCCTGGTGCCGCACATAGCCACCGTGGGTGACGCGGTGAGCGCGCGCCGCGCCACCGATGCGGTACTGGAGGGGGCGCTGGCAGCGCTCGGCCTGTCGCGCGCCGCGGCCCGCGAACCGGTAGCCGTGAAAGCCGCCTCATGACCTGGGTCAATGCACGCGCAGGACGGCGCACTAGACTGGACGCACATCTTAAGGAGCGGACCATGAAACCGAAGAAGCATGCCGAGATCGTCCTGGAATGCCCGGAATGCTCGCAGGAGGACCGCTATCCCGAGGCCGAACTGGTTCCGGGGAAGATGCTCGAATGCCTCCACTGCGGCGCGGAGCTCGTCGTGTCCCATGACCGGGACACGCCGGACGACCCGCCGGTGTGGCGGCTGGAGACGCCGGATGCCGGCGAAGACCGCCCACGGGGAGCCTGACATGCGATGCCCCGTGCTGGTCGTGGTGGGTGACAAGGCCCGCGCCCGCATCTTCGACACCCAGACCGAAGACCGGTCCTTGCGCGAGATCGAGGACCTCACCAACGCCAGCCTCGGCCGGCACGAGCGGGACACCCATAGCGACCGCCCCGGACGCGGCATCAGTGGTGTCCGCGGCCGCCGCACCGCCCTCGGCGACGACTACGCGCGCCGCCGCGTGCGGGCCGCACGCTTCGCGCAGACGGTGGCGGAGCATGTGCGCGAACTCACGCGCAAGCACCTATACTCAAGGATATACGTGGTGGCCGGGCCGGAGTTCCTCGGCTTGCTGCGGCCCTGCCTCACCTCGCGCCGCATGCAGCCCCCGCTCTCGCGGGTCACCAAGGACCTCACCCGGCACAGCGTCGAGGACATCCGCAAGCACCTGCCCGAACATCTGAAATGAAGGGAACCGCCATGCGCCAGCTCATCCGCCGTACCACACCCCTCGCCGCCCTTGGTCTGCTGGGCGCCGTGCTCTTCGCCGTCGCCTGCTCGAACACGCCGGTGCAGCCCGTCTCGGCGCGCGTCACGGCCCTGAAAGCCCAGGTGGACGACCTGGACCGCGAGCTCGGCATGATCCATTCCGCGAGTGGCGACGATCAGCAGTCGCTGATGCACCAGTACTGGGGCATGCTGCAGAAACAGCTGCAGTACGTGCATAACCTTCCGGGCGTGCAGGCCCGCGACTGCACCGACTGGACCGTGCTGGACCCCAAGGTCACGGGACACTCGCCGTCCTGGGGCAGCCGCCCTTGTCCGGCGCTCCACGACGACGGCCCCGCGGCCGGATTCCCCTACCCCAGCGAGCTCTCGCCGATGCTGTTCGAGCTCATGATGCGCCAGCAGCTCGCCGTGCTCACCGCCCAGGTCAAGTCCATCGAGACCGAGCCGAATGCCACCGCGCGCCTCGACCTCATGCGCCAGCACTATGAGACCCGTTACCGCTACCTGCAGACCGTGCTGGGGCGCGACTGGATGTGGGCCGGCGAGCCCACGCTGCCGGATCCCTCCAGCATGGGCGCCGTGCTGTTCAGCCAATATTGCGGACAGTGCCACAACCCGCCGCCGCCGCATCTCAATACGCCGGCCGGATGGCGCTACGTCACGCAGCGCATGTCCACCATCATCGAGCGCCAGGCCCACAGCGGGGCGATGGGCGTGAACCTGCCCTCCGCCGACGAGTTCCAGCTGATCGCGCAGTACCTGATGGCGAACAGCAGCCGCTAGCCGGTCCAGGCCACCACGTAGACGAGGGAGACCAGCGCCAGGGCCGTCAGCCAGGCGCAGGCGATGGCGGCACCGCGGCCGCGGGTCATCGCCAGCACGATGCCCGTCTTCAGCAGGTTGTTGCCCGCGGTCGCCAGCACCACCGCGTCCACCGCCGCGTGCAGGTTGATGCCGCTGCGGGGCGACAGCACCGAGAGCACGAACGGGTCGATCTCGGTGAAGCCCACCAGGAACGCGGCCATCTCCAGCTGCGTCTCGCCGTAGTGCTCCACCACGTAGCCGGTCACGCTGGCGAATACCACGTAGAGGCCGGCGAACAGCAGCGCCACCTGGAACTCCAGCGGATGGCGCGCCGGCAGCGGCGCGATCTCCTGCGCCGCCGCGGGCCGCCACCGCAGCAGCAGGTAGGCGGCCAGCACGGTGACCGCTGCCGCCGCGAGCATGGGCGTCGCGAGGCGCGGCAGCGCGGCGGGCACCAGCAGCGCCGCCAGTGCCAGGAGCCGCACGTACATCATGGCGCTCGCCAGCATCAGGGCCGGGGAGAGCAGCTGTCCGGCGGCATCGCCGCGAGCCTTGCGCATCAGCACCAGGGTGGTGGCGGTGCTGGAGTAGAGGCCGCCCAGGATGGCCGTGACCAGCGTGCCGTGGCGCTTGAACAGGTAGGTCCCCGCCAGGTAGCTGAGGTAGGACACGCCGGACACCGCCACCGCGGCGAACCACACGTCGCGGAAGGTCACGGCGATGAACCCGGCGATGGGACGGTCCGGCAGGAGCGGCAGCACCACGCCTGCCATGATGATGAACTTCGCCGCCGTGGCCACCTCCTGCTGCGACAGCGTGTCGGCAAACGCATGGATGCGCGGCTTGGCGCTCAGGAAGAACACGATCGCCACGGCATAGGCCGTGGTGAACCAGGGCGGCGCGCTCGCCGCCAGCAGTCCCAGCAGGTAGACCAAGAGCCCCACCAGCGGCGGCATCAGCGAAGGATCGTGCTCGCGCAGGCGGCTCTGATAGTAGAGAGCGAGCCACGCCGCCAGCGCCAGGAACCCCAGGCTGAACAGCACGCCGGAGGCATCCAGCGCCCGCGCCAGGAAGCCCGCCAGCCCGATCAGCGCCAGTGTGCGGGTGGTGCCGAAGCCCTCGCCGCGCTGCTCCACCCGCTGTGTGTTGTGGAACTCCAGCCCGATCATGAACGAGAGCGCCAGCGCGAGCGCCGCCTGCAGCAGGAAGCGCTCGTCCGTGACCAGCATGGCGTCTGTCATGACGAAATCTTCCGGCGCAGGCTTTGGATGCCCGATGCCAGCAGCGCCGCCAGCGGTATCGCGGACTCCGGCTGCGGCACGCTGTCCGTCACCGCGAGCTCTGCGATGCCGGCCTCGCGCAGGATCTCGCGGCATCCGGGCGCGAAGATGCCGTGCACCGCCACGCAGGCGGGCGTACCGTAGCCGCCGGCCCTGAGCGCGCGCGCCGCCTCTGCCAGGGTGTGCCCGCTGGAGATGATGTCGTCCACCAGCACCGGCTTCAGGTCCTTCGCCGCGGCGGCGTCCTTGAGTGTGATCTGCACCTCCCGGTCACCCAGCCGGCGCTTGACGAGGTGCGTCCAGGGCGCGCCGAGACCGGTGGCCACCTCCGAGACCCATTGCGCGCTCTCCGCGTCCGGGCCCACCAGGAACGGCCGCGGCACTTGCCTGCGTATCCACTCCGCGAGCAGCGGCGCCGCGTGCAGTACCTGGTGGGACCGCGGGAACACGTCTGCCAGGCGCGCGATGCGGTGCAGGTGAGGGTCCACCGTCACCAGCCAGTCGAAGTGCGCGCCCAGCAGCGCGCCGAAGTGGCGCGCCGACACCGCTTCGCCGGCGTGGAAGCTGCGGTCCTGGCGCATGTAGGCGAGGTAGGGCGCCACCAGGCCCACGCGGGCCGCGCCCTGCTCGCGCAGGGCGGCCGCCGTGAGCAGCAGCGGCAGCACCTGCGGATCCGGATCGGCCAGCGTGCAGAACAGGGCCGCTTCGTCCCGGGGCGGCGTGCCGATGCGCACCCGCGTCTCGCCGTCGGGGAAGCGGTGCCAGTCCAGCTCGCCCTGCATCGCGCCGAGGGCCGCCGCCAGCGGGCGCGCCTGTGCCTCGTTGCCGGGGCAGGCGTAGACGCGCATCAGTGACGCTCCACCTGCACCGCCTGGGCATGGCGCCCCACGAACTCCAGAGCGTAGTCCAGGTCGCCGGCGTTCTCCGCCTGCAGCCGGAACAGCGGCTGGCCGCGGGTCACGTGCTCGTCCAGCCGCACCAGGAGGTCCAGGCCCGCGCCCTTCGCCACCGGCGCGCCCGCGAGCTTCGCGGCCCGCGACAGCAGGCGGTTGTCGATGCCGCTGACGTGGCCGGCATGGGCCGCGCAGACCTCGTGCGTATGGGTCGCCTGCGGGATCTCGCGCATGCCGCCCTGGGCTTCGCAGATCGCCTGCAGCTTCGCGTGGGCATGTCCCTCCCTGAGCATGGTCAGCACCAGTGTCCGCGCCTCCTCCCCCTGCGCGACGCCCGCCAGCTCCACCACCGCGGTCGCGATGGCCAGGGAATGCTCACGCAGGTCGGCGGGCGCATCCGGTTCGTTGCGCAGCACCGCGAGCACGTCGCGCGCCTCCAGCGCCGGGCCGATGCCGCGGCCTACGGGCTGGCGCCCGTCGGTGATGATGGTCTTCACCTTGAGGCCCACCGCGTGGGCGGTGTGCTCCAAGAGCCGCTGCAGCTCGTGGGCCGAGCTCATGGATCGCACCTTCGCGGTGGGCCCCACCGGCAGGTCCAGCACCACGTGGGTGGAGCCCGCCGCGAGTTTCTTGGAGAGCACCGAAGCCACCATCTGCCCTTCGCTGTCCAGGTCCAGCGCGCGCTCGACGCGCACCATGATGTCGTCGGCGGGGCTCAGGTGCATGGCACCGCCCCAGGCGATGCAGGCACCCTCGCGTTCCACCACAGCGCGCAGCTGGGGTATGGAGAGGTCAACCGGCGCCAGCACCTCCATGGTGTCGGCAGTCCCCGAGGGCGAGGTGATGGCCCGCGATGAGGTCTTGGGCATGACGAGGCCCAGCGCCGCGGCGATGGGCACCACGATCATGGTGGTGCGGTTGCCGGCGAGCCCGCCCACGCAGTGCTTGTCCATGACCCGCTCATAGGGCCAGGTGAGCCGCTCGCCGGCGTTCACCATGGCACGGGTGAGCCCGGCCACCTCCTCGCGGCTCAACCGCCCGTTCGCGCAGCTCGCGATGAACGCCGCCAGCTCCACGTCGGTATAGCGCAGTGCCGCCACGTCGCCCACGATCGCGTCGAGCTGCGACTCGGCGAGGCGCTGGTTGTAGACCTTGGCGCGCACATAGCTCATGGAGTCCACCGGCGCGGGATGGGCGAAATCGGCGCGCTCCCCGGGTTTGGGCTGCAGGAGTTGCCAGGCAGCCTCGGACATGCCCACCTCGCCCTCGCTCAGGAGTTCGCCGTGGACGATGTTGAGGGTGGCGGTGATGGTGCGCCCGGTGAGCCGGACCTCCACCCGCGAGTGCGCGGCGAAGCCTTCCGACCGGCACACCGGACAGTCGGCGCGCATGTACACCACCGCCTCCTGGTGGGTGTCGATGCCCAGGCGGCGGGGTGTCAGGCTGTTGTCGTGGCTGGTCTTGTCGTTCATGTACGCCACCGCTCTGCGGGGAGGACGGCGGCGCGCGGTCAGTGCGGCTTGCCGTCGGCTCCATCATAGCCGCAGAACACGTAGTCGTTGCCGAACTGCGGCTCGAGCCGGCAGTGGAAATGCTCCCGGTCCACCGGCCGGTACTGCGGTTCCGGCAGGGCCATAGTGCCGCCCGGCCCGCCCAACGCCGGCTGCGAGGCCTGCCGCATCATCTGCTCCGACCGCCACTGGCGGTAGGCCCGGCTGTTCACCAGGTTCCAGCGGCACTGCACGTAGCCCGGGTCGGGGTAGCTCAGCCCGTGCTCGGCGCAGTACTCGTGGTCCAGCCGGTTATCGGACAGCTCCGTGGCATGCCCGCCGCCGAAGCTCGCGCAGCCCGCGAGGCAGAGCAGGAGGCAGGATATCCAGCACGCTTTCATGGCATCGCTCCTTGCGCGCTACTCGTGGCGCAGCGCTTCGATGGGGTTGAGGCGTGCCGCGCGGCGCGCCGGGAAGAATCCGAACAGGATGCCCACCGCCGCGGCGAAGGTGAAGGCCAGCAGCACTACGCCGGGGCGGAACACGAACGGCACGCCGAGGGCGCGGGCGCCGGCGGTGCCGGCCGCGAGCCCCAGCACCACGCCGAACAGACCGCCCAGGGACGCGAGCACGATCGCCTCCACCAGGAACTGGCTCAGCACGTCGCGCTCGTAGGCGCCCACCGCCAGCCGGATGCCGATCTCGCGGGTGCGCTCCGTGACCGAGACCAGCATGATGTTCATGATGCCGATGCCGCCCACCAGCAGCGAGATGCCCGCCACTGCGCCCAAGAGCAGCGTCAGCACCCGCGTGGTGCCGGTGAGCATGCTCACCAGTTCCTGCATGTCCATGACGAAGAAATCGTCGTCCTTGCCCGGCGCGATGTGGCGCCGCTCGCGGAACAGCGCCTGCAGGTCGCTCTTCACCTTGGCGGTGGAGACGCCGTCGCGCGCCGACACCAGGATGCCACCCACGTCGGTGTTTCCGGCGATGCGCCGCTGGAACGTGCGCAGCGGCACCAGCACGTAGTCGTCCTGATCCGCGCCGAAGCCGGTCTGACCCTTGGGCTTTATCACCCCGACCACCCGGCACGACAGGTTCTGCAGCCTGACGTCGCTGCCCGCCGCCTGTTGCCGCCCGAACAGCTTCTCGTGCACCGTGCCGCCCAAGAGGCACACGTTGCTGCCGGCGCGTTCCTCGCTGGGCGTGAAGGTCCGGCCCTCGGCCAGGGCGAGGTCCCGTATCCTGAGATAGTCGCTGGTGGTGCCCACCAGCACCGTGGACCAGTTGCTGTTGCCGTAGATCGCCTGGGTCATACTGGTGGCGAAGGGGGTCACCGCCTTCAGGCCGCCGATCTGGTTCGCCACCGCGTCCACGTCCGCCTGCTTGAACATCGGCGCCGTGAGGCTCATGCCGCCGCCGCGCATGCCCTGTCCGGGCCGCACCTGCAGCATGTTGCTGCCGAGGTCGGCGATGTCGGCGGTGACCTTGGCGGTGGCGCCGCTGCCGAGCGTGACCATGGCGATCACCGCGCCCACGCCGATCACGATGCCGAGCGTGGTCAGCGAGGAGCGCAGCACGTTGCGCCGGATGGCGCGCAGCGCGAGTTGCACGGCGTTCCAGAGCATCAGGCCGCCTCCCGGTGGTTCTGCCGGTCGTCCTCGATGAGTCCGTCCCGGAAGCGCACCACGCGCCCCGCGTAGGCCGCCATGTCGGGCTCGTGGGTGACCATCACGATGGTGAGGCTGCGCTCGCGGTTGAAGCGCGTCAGCAGCTCCATGATCTCGCGGCTGCGCGCGGTGTCCAGGTTGCCGGTGGGCTCGTCCGCCAACAGCACGGCCGGGTGCGTCACCACGGCGCGGGCGATGGCCACCCGCTGCTGCTGCCCGCCCGACAGCTCCGCCGGGGTATGCCGGCCCCAGTCCTCCAGCGCGACGCCGGCGAGCGCCTCTAGCGCCCGTGCGCGGCGCTCGGCCGCCGGCAGGCCCTGGTAGATGAGCGGCAGCTCCACGTTCTCCAGCGCCGAGGTGCGGTTCAGCAGGTTGTAGCCCTGGAACACGAAGCCGAGCTGGTGGCGCCTCAGCAGCGCGCGCTGGTTGGAGCTCAAGGTGCCCACGTCCACGCCCTCGAACAAGTAGCGGCCCGAGGTGGGCACATCCAGGCAGCCCAGGATGTTCATGCAGGTGGACTTGCCGCAGCCGCTCGGCCCCATCACCGCCACGAACTCGCCGGCGCGGATGGAGAGGTCGATGCCCCGCAGCGCCGGCATGGCAGCCTGTCCCGTGCCATAGACCTTGGTGACGCCGCGCAGTTCGATCAGGGGCGAGGCCGTGCTCATTTCTTGGCCGCCGTCATGTCCGTGATCACCGGCATGCCTGGCTCGAGGCCGCCGGACAGCACCTGGGTGCGGCTGCCGTCGCTGGCGCCGATGACGATGCGGATCGAAGCGGGCTGTCCGTCGCGCAGGACCCAGATGTCACGCTCCGTGCTGGTGGGCGCGCGCGTCACCTGCAGCAGGGAGCGCGGCGGATGCGGCAGCAGGCTGCCCACCAGTCCGTGGGATCCTTCCTCCGTCTCCGGCGGCTGGAAGCGCAGCGCCGTGTTCGGCACCAGCAGAGCGTCCTGGATCTTCTTCACGGTGATGGTGGCGGTGGCGGTCATGCCGGGGCGCAGCAGCAGCTCACGGTTGTCCACCATCAGCACCGCCTGGTAGGTGACCACGCCCTGGATGGTCTTGGGGCCGAAGCGCACCTGGGTGAGCTTGGCCGGGAAACTGCGGTCGGGATAGGCGTCGACGCTGAAGCTCGCCGGTTCGCCCTCCTTCACCGAGCCGATGTCCGCCTCGTCCACGTCCACGTCCAGTTCCATGTGAGCGAGGTCCTGCGCCAGCGTGAACAATACCGGCGACTGGAACGCGGCGGTCACGGTCTGGCCGGGTTCAGCGGCGCGCGTGAGCACGATGCCGTCGATGGGCGAGCGGATCACGGCCTTGGAGAGGTCGGTCTCGGCGACCTTGAGCGCCGCCTCGGCCCGCTCGGCCTCCGCCGCTGAGGCCGCCAGCGCCGCCCGCGCCCGGTCAAGCGCGGCGCGCGCCTCATCCTCGGCTTCCTGGGAACAGAGGCCCTTCGCGTGCAGCGTGCTGCAGCGCCAGAGCGCGAGTTCGTCCATCTTCACCACCGCCTGGGCGTCGGTGGTGTGGGCATCCGCCGCGTTGCGGGCGGCGCGCGCCTGGGCCGCGGAGGCGGAGAGCTTGTCGGTGTTGATGCGGGCCAGCACCTGGCCGGCACGCACCCGGGTGTTGTAGTCGGCCTCGACCCGCTCGATGGTGCCGGAGACCTCGCTGCCGATGTCCACCTGGGTCACCGGCGCGAGCTGACCCGTGGCCGTGACCGTCACCGTGAGCGGGCCGTGGACTGCCGCCGTGGTGCTGTACGTGTAAGTGGGCTGCCTGCCGCGCAGCATGAGATAGGCGGCGGCCGCGGCCGCGAGTGCCAGCAGCACGGCGCCGGCCGCGATCCTCAGCCTGCGCCGGCGGCGTGCGGCGGTGTCCACCGGGAACGTCTCCCCGCCGTGCTCATCCTGCGGGGCGGGCGATGCGGGTTCGTGCAGCAGGGTCTGCATGTCAGGCCTTCACCGCGGCAAGGAACGCATCCAGCCGGCGGCGGTAGTCCGCCTGCTCCAGCTCCTGTGAGGTGACGCCGAGGCTCGCCTTCAGCGCCGCGCCCGCCAGGCGTGCGGCTTGCTGCGCGGCGTTCTCGACGCCGCGTCCGCCGTAGGTGCATACGTAGGCCAGCGATTTCATCTCGCCGCGGTGGCGCGCGGCATAGCTCTGCATGGGCGCCGCCAGGCGTTCCATCCAGACCGGCGCCGCCAGCACCACGGTGTCGTAGCCTTCCAGATGCCTCTCGTCTCCCACGATCGGCGGCCGGCGGTTGAACATCACGTCCAGCACGCAGCGCAGCGCGCCGAAGGCCCCGTCACGCGGATGACGGTCCCTGATGTCCTGCCGGTCCCAGCCGGTCATGCCCACGATCTCCTGCACCAGGGATGCGGTGTAGCCGGAACGCGAATAGCAGACCACCAGCACCCGGCTCATGCGCGCGACTCCGCTTCCTGGCGGCGCTGCTCACCGACGATCGCGGCCACGGTGCCGAGGTTGGAGGCCATGAGTTGCAGCACGTCGTCGAGGGCGAAGATGCCGATCAGGTTGCGGCGCCTGTCCACCACCGGCACCCGCCGCACGCCCAGGTCGCGCATCGCGTCCAGGGTGTCCTGGATCTCATCCTCCTCGGAGGCCACCAGGGGGTCCTGGCTCATGATGTCGGCGACGGTGAGCCCGTCCGGGTCCACCCTCTTGGCCACCACCTCGACCACGATGTCACGGTCCGTGACGATGCCCACCGGCTCCCGGTCGGGATCGCCGGACGCGGTCACCACCAGGTCGCCCACGTGGTACTTGCGCATCAGTTCCGCGGCGCGCTGCGCCGTCTCATCCGCGGTGATGTAGATCACCACCCGGTTGCATACGTCTCCGATGTTCATGACTGCGCCCTCATGGAAGCCGCGATGCGGCTGCATGGGGCTAAGGTAGGCTCCCGCCGGCCCGGGTGCCTTGATCTGGGTCAGCTACGGGGCGCCCCGGCGCAGGGGCAGGCTGACCCGCACCACCCCGGGCTGGTCCGGCAGCACGGCCTCCCGGAAACCCAGCTTCCGGCACAGGCCGCGCATGGCGGCGTTGTCCGCCAGCACCACCCCGAACAGCTCGCCGATGCCCTCGCCGCGCGCGTAGTCAGCGAGGCGCTGCAGCATCTGCGAGCCCAGTCCCCGGCGCGCATAGGCCTGGCGCACCAGCAGCGCGAACTCCGCGTGTTCCCGCCCGGGATCGGCCGCGAGCCGCGCCACGCCCTCGATCCCGGCGGTGCCCGGCGCGCCCGGCCCGGTCAGCACCAGCGCCATCTCCCGGTCGTAGTCGATCTGGGTGAGCCGCGCCGCCAGCGTGTGAGGGAAAGCCTTCATGGGCACATGGAAGCGCTGGCGCACCTCCTCCGGTGTCAGCAGGTCGAAGGTGCGGGCCAGGGCCGGCTCATCCTCCGGCACGATCGGCCGCAGCCGGAAACGCTCCCCGTCGCGCGCGGTCAGCGTCTGCTCCAGTTGCCGCGGATAGGGGCGGATCGCGAGCCGCGCGCCGCCGGGCGCGGCCGCCGGCCCGAGCTTGACCCGCGCGTCCAGCGCCAGCACTCCGGCGGAATCCGCGAGCAGCGGGTTGATGTCCAGTTCCGCCACCTCCGGCAGGTCCGCCGCGAGCTGCGCGAGCTTCACCAGCGTCAGCGCCACCGCGTCCAGGTCCGCCGGCGGCCGGTTGCGGTAGCCCTCGAGCAGCTTGTGCACCCGCGTGCCGCGCATGAGTTCGCGCGCCAGGTGCAGGTTTAGGGGCGGCAGGCCCAGGGACTTGTCGTCGAGTACTTCCACTGCGGTGCCGCCCTGGCCGAACAGGATCACGGGGCCGAACTGCCGGTCGCTGACGATGCCGGCGATGAGCTCCTGTGCCTGCGGACGCTTCACCATCGCCTGTACCGAGAAGCCGGCAAGCCGCGCCTCGGGATGGCTGCGCTGCAATGCCCCGCGCATGCGGCGCGCGGCCTCGCGCACGGCGTCCGCGTCCGGCAGGTCCAGCATCACGCCGCCCACGTCGGACTTGTGCGTGATATCAGGCGACACGATCTTGAGCGCATAGGGTCCGGAGAACTTGCGCGCCGCCTCCGCGGCGGCGTCCGGATCCGGCGCGAGACGCGTCGGTACCGTCGGGATCGCGTAGGCCGCCAGCAGCTCCTTGGACTCCACCTCCGAGAGCCAGGCGCGGCTCTCCGCGAGCGCCGCCTGCAGTATGCGTCTCGCGCCCGCCGTGTCCGGCTCGAACTCCGCCGGCAGCGACGGCGGCGTCTGCATCAGCATCTCCTGGTTGCGCCTGTAGTCCGCGAGGTGCATGAAGGCCCGCACCGCCTGCTCCGGCGTCTCGAAGTTCGGCACGCCGCGGCCGGACAGCACGCGCCGTGCCTCCATCACCGATTCGCCGCCCACCCAGCTCGCCAGGATCGCCGGGCCTTGCCGCGCTGCGGCCATGTCCGCCACCGCCGCCGCGGCCTCGCCGGGATCGCTCACTCCGGTGGGGCAGTAGAGCGCCAGCACCGCGTCCACCTCCGGCGCCGCCGCCAGCGCCTGCAGCGCCGCGCGGTAGCGCGCACCGTCCGCGTCGCCGATGATGTCCACGGGATTGGCGCGCGACCAGGTGGCGGGCAGCGACGCATCCAGCGCCGCGAGCGTCGCGCCCGGCAGCGCGGCCAGCCGGCCGCCGCATTCCATGAGCGCGTCCGTCGCCATCACCCCCATGCCGCCGCCGTTGGTGAGGATCGCCAGGCGGTCCCCGCGCGGCGGCTCCTTCAGCGTCAGCACGTCCACAGCGTCGAACAGCGCCGCCAGGTCCGGCACCCGCAGCATACCGGCGCGGCGGAACGCCGCGTCGTACACCGCATCTGCGCCGGCCAGCGCGCCGGTATGGGTCGCGGCGGCCCGCGCCGCCGCCTCGTGCCGTCCGCTCTTCACCACGATCACCGGCTTGATGCGCGCGGCGGCACGCGCGGCGGACATGAACTTGCGCGTGTGCACCACGCCCTCGATGTACAGCAGGATCGCCCGGGTGCCGCCGTCGCCCGCCAGATAGTCCAAGAGGTCCGCGAAGTCCACGTCCGCCATGTCGCCCAGCGAGATCATGTGCGAGAAACCGATGCCGCGCGGCTGTGCCCAATCCAGCACCGCGGTGAGCAGGGCCCCGGACTGGGTGATGAACGCGGTGTGGCCCGGCCGCGCCGCGCTGCGGCTGAAGCTCGCGTTCAGGCCGCGCCCCGGGATCAGCATGCCGATGCAGTTCGGCCCGATGATGCGCAGCCCATGGGGACGCGCCGCGTCCAGCATCGCCTGCTGCAGGGCCTCGCCCGCACCGGCGCGCTCACCGAAACCGGCGCTTACCACGATCGCGGCGCGCGTGCCGCGCGCCCCGAGTTCATGCACCAGACCCGGCACGGTGCCGGCGGGCGTGCAGATCACCGCGAGCTCCGGCGCCTCCGGCAACGAGGCCACGTCCGGCCAGCAGGGCCGGCCTTCGATGGCCGTGTGCTTGGGATTGACGAGATAGACGGGCCCCTGGAACTGTCCGGCCAGGTTGCGGGCCAGCACGTAGCCCACCTTCGCGGGATGGGTGCTGGCTCCCACCAGGGCCACGCTGCGGGGCTGCAGCAGGCAGGCCAGGTTGCGCGTGGTCACGTCCCAAGTCTCCCTTTTCCGATGCTTAATCCTACGCCGCCGGCGGGCCGCGCCGGGGCCGCTCCCTTGACCTAGATCATCGCCCGCCGGGCCGCGCGGGCCCAAGCTGGCAACGTCGCAATCTGGAATGGAGCGCCCATGAGCAAGCAACCCCGGATCATGGTGATCATGGAGGGCAAGCCGCGCCACAGCCCGGCGCTGCTGCGCGCCCTGTCCTTGGCCATCCGCATGGGCGCCAGCCTGCACCTGCGCTCTTTCGACTACCTGCGCAGCCTCGAGCACGCGGCGAGCCGCGGTTTCGACCTATCTGCCTACCTGCGGGGCCGCCGCGCGGAGCTCGAGGAGTTCGCCGGGACTCTCCCCGCCGAAGGCGCCCCGATCGATACCCAGGTCGTCTGGGGCCGGCCGCTGGCCGAGAAGATCATCTACGAGGTGCTGGCCCTCGAGCCGGACCTCGTCATCAAGGACGCCCCCGGACACACCGACCCCCGCCACACGCTGCTGGACAGCATCGACTGGCACCTCCTCAACGAGTGCCCGGCGCCGCTGATGCTGGTGCGTCCGCGTGCCGCGAGCCTGCCGCGCCGCATCGTCGCGGCGGTGGATCCGCTGGACGAGCATGGCAAGCCTCACGCGCTCAACGACCGCATCGTGGGCACCGCCGCGGCCCTCGCCGCCCAGTGCGGCGCCGAGCTCGACGTGGTGAATGCGTTCGAATACGTCCCGGCCGCCGGCGAGTGGGAATATGCCGGCCTGATGCCGGACCTCACCCTCTACGGCGAGCTGCGCAAGGTGCACGCCGAGGGGCTGTACCGGCTCGGCAAGGACCACGGCGTCCCGCCCGCGCACATGCACATCCTTGACGGCGAGGCCGCCTACTGCGTCACCGGGTTCGCCCGGCAGCACGGTGCCGACCTCGTGGTGATGGGCAGCATCTACCGCACCGGTCTCAAGCAGCTCTTCCTCGGCAGCACCGCAGAGGGCGTCTTCGACACGTTGCCCTGTGATGTGCTGCTCATCAAGCCGGACGGGTTCGCCGCCGAGCTGCAGTCCCTGCTCGAGCAGGGCAAGGCCCGGGCCGCCTGACGGCATGACGCATGGCAAAAAAAGGGAACACACCATGAACCACTTCGACTTCAGCCGCCTCGGCTTGCGCCTTGCGCTGCTGCTCGCGGCCCTGTCGCTGGCCCCCCAGGCCCTCGCGGTGCCAAGCTTCGCCCGCCAGACGGGGCTTGCCTGCAACATCTGCCACAGCACGCCCCCGGAGCTTACCTCCTTCGGCAGGCTGTTCAAGCTGAACGGTTACGTGCTCACCGGCATCAAGCAGATCCAGTCGGGTGAGTCCGGCCAGAACCTCAGTATCAACGAGCTGCCGCCGTTGTCCGCCATGGTGCAGATCGCGGACACGCTCACCAACAAATCGCAACCCGGCTCGCAGAACGGCAACCTGCAGTTCCCGGCGCAACTCAGCCTGTTCTATGCAGGCGCCATCTCCACCAACATGGGCGCCTTCGCGCAGCTCACCTATACCCAGGCTGACGATCACTTCAGCATGGACCTGGCGGATGTGCGCTACGCGGACCATGCCGAGTGGTTCGGGTCCGACACCATCTACGGCATCACCGTCAACAACGGTCCCACCATCGAGGACGTATGGAACTCCACCTCTGCCTGGGGGTTCCCCTGGTTCGGTTCCGAGGTGGCCCCGGCACCCTCCGCCGCGCCGCTTCTGGGCGGCGTGCTGAGCGGGCCGGGCAGCGTGGCCGGCGCCGGTGCCTATGCCTTCTGGGATGACCGCGTCTACGCGCTGTTCAGCCTCTATCGCGCCTCACCCACTGGGGCGGCCCAGCCCATCTCGGATGCCGGCGCCATCTCAGGCGTCGCGCCCTACTGGCGGCTCGCCTACCAGTGGAACGGCGGCAACCCCCTCGAAGTGGGCCTCTACGGCATGCACGCCTCGGTGGACCAGGGCTTCTCGGGTGCCGGCGCACCGGACCTGAACGACGGCTACACCGACTACGGTGTGGACGCGCAGTATGAGATTGCCATGGGCGGCAACATGTTGTCGCTGTACGGTACCTACATACACGAGAAGCAGGCGCTCGAGTCCAGCCATGCTGCCGGTGCCAGCAACCTCGACGATACCCTCAATAGCCTGAACCTGAACGGCCGCTACCATTTCGACTCGACACAGGCTGTGGGTCTCGGCTACTTCTCGACGACCGGCACCACCGACTCGCTGCTGTACGCGCCGGCCGACATCTCCGGCTCCGCTACCGGCTCGCCTGACAGCAAAGGCTGGACACTGCAGTACGTCTACTTGCCGCGCCAGAACGTGCAGCTCGCCGTACAGTACACCCTGTACGACAAGTTCAACGGCGGCAGCAACAACTACGACGGCAGCGGCCGGAACGCCTCCGACAACGACACCCTGTTCCTGCTGCTGTGGGTGCTGTGGTGATCGCGCACCGCGGCCCGGTTGTGGCGCCTGGTGAGCGACTCCTGCATAAGGAGCTCACCCCCGTGCTCCTCCTCAAACTCGCTGCTATGAGCCTGCTCTGGTACCTGTTCTTCGGCCCCTCCCACACCGTGCGGGTCACGCCGGACAAGGTGGGCACGGCCGTGTTCGGCGCGCCGGCCGCGCCACCCGCTTCCCCACCCCGGAGTTGATGCATGGATTCCCTCGATCCGGTCATGCTCTCGCGCCTGCAGTTCGCCCTGACGGCGCTCTACCATTTCCTGTTCGTGCCGCTGACCCTCGGCCTCGCCTTCATCCTCGCCATCATGGAGTCGGTGTACGTCATGACCAGCCGGGAGATCTGGAAGGACATGACCCGCTTCTGGGGCAAGCTGTTCGGCATCAACTTCGCCATGGGCGTCGCCACCGGCATCACCATGGAGTTCCAGTTCGGCACCAACTGGGCCTACTACTCCCACTACGTGGGCGACATCTTCGGCGTGCCGCTGGCCATCGAGGGCCTGATGGCGTTCTTCCTCGAGTCCAC
This sequence comes from Gammaproteobacteria bacterium, assembly GCA_036383255.1. Lineage (NCBI taxonomy): Bacteria > Pseudomonadati > Pseudomonadota > Gammaproteobacteria > Gammaproteobacteria bacterium. The sequence continues at coordinate 70,590 of DASVOS010000011.1, forward strand.
CTTTGTCGGCCTGTTCTTCTTCGGCTGGGACCGGCTGTCGCGGGTGCAGCACCTCATGGTCACCTGGCTGGTGGCGCTGGGCTCCAACCTCTCGGCGCTGTGGATCCTGATTGCCAACGGCTGGATGCAGAACCCCGTGGGCGCGGCCTTCAACTACCGGACCATGCGCATGGAAGTGACCAGCATGGCCGAGGTGATCTTCAACCCGGTGGCCCAGGCCAAGTTCGTGCACACCGTGAGCGCAGGGTACGTGGTGGGCGCCATGTTCGTGCTCTCCATCAGCGCCTTCTACCTGCTGCGGGGCCGCCACGTGGCGTTCGCCAAGCGCTCACTGGCGGTGGCCGCCAGCTTCGGCCTCGCGGCCTCCCTCTCGGTGGTGGTGCTGGGCGACGAGAGCGGTTACCTCACGACCCAGGACCAGAAGATGAAGCTCGCGGCCATCGAGGCCGAGTGGCATACCGAGCCTGCACCGGCGAGCTTCACGCTGTTCGGCATCCCGGACCAGGCGGCCCACGAGACGCGCTACGCGGTGAAGGTGCCCTGGGTGCTGGGCCTCATCGCGACCCGGTCCGCCGACGAGCCGGTGCTGGGCATCGACGACCTGACCAAGCGCTCCCGTGAGCGCGTGCACGACGGCGTGCTGGCCTACTACGCGCTGCAGGAGCTCAAGGTCCACCCCGAAGATACCGCCGCCAAGGCCACCTTCGACGCATACCAGAAGGACCTGGGCTATGCCCTGCTATTGACCATGGACGGCGTGGACCCGCTGCGGGCCACCGACGCCGATCTCGACCGGGCCGCCGCGCGCACCGTGCCCAAGGTCTCCGCCCTCTTCTGGTCGTTCCGCATCATGGTGGGCCTGGGCCTCCTGTTCATCTTCCTGTTCGCGTTCGCGTTCTGGGTCTCGGCCACCCAACGCTTCGAGCGCTACCGCTGGTTCCTGCGCCTCGCGTTCTACGCGTTGCCGCTGCCCTGGATCTCCACCGAGCTCGGCTGGGTGGTGGCGGAAGTCGGGCGCCAGCCCTGGGTCATCGAGGGCGTGCTGCCCACCCAGCTAGCAGCTTCCAGTATTTCAGGTTTGCAGGTGCTGGGAAGCCTCTCGGGATTCGTGCTGTTCTACTCCGCTCTGGCGGTGGTGGACGCCTTCCTCATGCGCCGCTACATCCTGTTCGGACCGGATGATGTACTGGCCAAGACCATCGTCGCACCCGAAGAACGCCGCGCGCTGCGCGCGCAGGAGGCCTGACCATGGACTACGAGACTCTACGCCTCATCTGGTGGCTGTTCCTCACGGTGCTTCTCACCGGCTTCGCCGTCATGGACGGCTTCGACCTCGGCGTCGCCGCGCAGCTCCTCTACGTGGCCCGCGACGACCAGGAGCGGCGCGTCACCCTCAACAGCATCGGTCCGGTCTGGGACGGCAACCAGGTGTGGTTCATCCTGGGCGGCGGCGCGGCCTTCGCCGCCTTCCCCATGCTCTATGCGGTGGCGTTCTCCGGCTTCTACGCCGCCATGTTCCTGGTGCTGCTGACCTTCATCGTGCGGCCGGTGGGCTTCGACTTCCGCAGCAAGCTCAACGCCACCGCCTGGCGGCACACTTGGGACCGCCTGCTGAGCGGAGCCGCCATCGCCGCAGCGCTGCTGTTCGGCGTCGCAGTGGGCAACCTGTTCCTCGGCGTGCCGTTCAGCTTCGACTCCGAGCTGCGCATGAGCTATGCCGGCGGCCTACTGGACCTCATCAAGCCCTTCCCGCTCCTGTGCGGCGTGGCCTCGCTGGCCATGCTGCTCATGCACGGCGCCGCCTATCTCGGCATCAAGACCGAGGGCGAGGTGGCGGATCGCGCGCGGCGCGTGCTGCTGGCCGGCTCCGCGGTGCTGGTGGTGGCGCTCATCGTCGGGGGTTTCTGGGTCTCGCGCATGGACGGCTACATGATCCAGGGCACGCTCGACCCGAACGGGCCCTCCAACCCGCTGCTCAAGAGCGTCGTCCAAGTACGCGGCGCGTGGCTCGCGAACTACAACGCCCACGGCTGGATGATCCTGGCTCCGGTGCTGGCCTACCTCGGCGCCTTCATCGCCGCCGGCAGCGCCGTGGCGCGCAACGAGATCACGGCGTTCCTGGGCTCGGCCCTCGCCGTCGCCGGCACCATCTTCACCGCCGGCCTCGCGCTGTTCCCGTTCCTGCTGCCCTCGAGCCTCAACCCTTCCCACAGCCTCACGATCTGGGACGCCTCCTCCAGCCAGCACACCCTGTTCATCATGGTGGTGGCGGTGGCGATGTTCCTGCCGGTAGTGATCCTCTACACGAGCTGGGTGTTCCGGGTGCTGCGCGGCAAGGTGACCACGGCCTACGTGGGCCACAACGACCACAACCTCTACTGAGAGCCAAGGAGACTCGCATGTGGTACTTCAGCTGGATCCTGGGCGTGCTGTTCGCCTGCTCCTGCGGCATCATCAATGCCATGTGGGTGGAGATGCGCCTCGCCGGAGACCACGGCGACGGCCAGCCTGTCCCCGCGCAGCCGCGCAAGCGCACGCCGGCCGGCACAGCCTGATGCTGCTGGCGGCGGCGCTCTATTTCGCGCTGGTGTTCGCGGCAGGCTTCGTCTTGGGTGTACTGCGTACCCTGTGGCTGGCTCCCCGTGTCGGCGGACGGCGTGCCGAGCTCCTGGAGATGCCGCTGATGCTCGGCGTGTCGGCGTTGGCCGCCGCCGCGCTCGCGCGCGGCCCTGCGGCGGAGCTGGTGATGTCCGGGCGCCTTCTCATGGGCGGCTTGGCTCTGCTCATGCTGCTCGGTGCCGAACTCCTGGTGGTCAAGCTCATGCGGGGCATGAGTCTCAGCCGCTACTTCGCCGGGCGCGACCCCGTCGCGCTGGCCGCCTATCTCGTCGCGCTGCTCGGATTCGCGCTCATGCCGGCCGTTGCCGGTGCCGCCACCTGAGGCGCTCCATGGACGCCGGCATACATACGCTCTCGGAACGTATCCGTCGCCTGGAAGAGGAGATCGAGACCGAGATCAGGCAGCGGCGGGTGGCGCTGCAGGCGGATTTCGAGGGCCGCAAGATCCACTTCGAGGAAGAGGTGCTGGCGGCCCAGCGCCGGATGAAGCAAGGCCTGCTGCATTACCTGAGCGAGGCTCCGCCATCCTTCGTACTGACCGCGCCCCTCATCTATGCCGGCATCGTGCCGCTCGCGGCGCTGGACCTGTTCCTCAGCCTGTACCAGGCGGTGTGCTTCCCGGTCTACGGCATCCCCAAGGTGCGGCGCCGCGATTGCTTCGTCTTCGACCGCGCGCATCTCGCCTATCTCAACATCATCGAGAAGTTCAACTGCGCCTACTGCTCCTACGGTAGCGGCGTGTCCGCCTACTTGCGCGAGATCATCGGCCGCACCGAGCAGTACTGGTGTCCCATCAAGCACGCGCGGCGCGCGCTGCACGCCCACCCCTACTACCGCGGGTTCACGGACTTCGGCGATGCCGAGGCGTTCCGCCGCGAACTCGCGCAGCTCCGCCGCGACCTTGAGAAGCGGACGTGAGGGATGCGGCCTCTCGGCCGCATCCCGTGCCGGTTGTCAGAACTTGATCTGTGCCCAGACGCCGAACTCCTGCGTCTTGAGCTCGGTCGCGTTGTCGGCGAGCTTGTCGGACTTGTAGGCCAGCGCCCAGGTCAGGTTCGGGCTGCTGCGCCAGGCGAAGCCGGCGTGGTAATAGGTATCCGTCAGGGAGGGATTCAGGTCCTTGCTGGTCTTGGCCCGGTCGTAGCGGGCGAACACTGAATGGTCGGAGGTGAGGTCATAGGACCCGAACAGTGACCAGCCATCCGCCTTGTCCGGGGCCGCGCTCAGCACCGTGGTGTAGTTGTCGGCGCTGAAGTATTCGCCGCCCACCGTCAGGCCCGAGGCCTTCCACGCCGCCATGGCATCCACGCGGCTCGCGGTGTGCTGGGCCGGCACGGCGTCGGTGTCCTGCCCCAGCTTGCCGCTGTAGCCGCCCATTGCCAGCGTGAGGCCGTCCACCGGCATGAAGCCGAGGCGCGCTTCCACGTCCATGCCCTTGCTGCGGCCGGGGTTCTTGAAGCCCCCGCCATTGACCAGCGAGGCGGCATAGTTCACGCCGCCGCTGCGGCCGAAGCCGTGCGCGCCCCAGTCCACGGTGTTGCCGAACTTGAGGCGGTCCAGCAGCGTCTTCTCCACGAAGCGGTAACCGTAGATGTTCTCCACGAACGGGATCCAGGGCATGTCTGCCGAGCCCACCCGCAGCGTGGCGGCATCGCTGAAATGCCCCTGCAGGTAGGCTTTCTTGATGAATACCTGGGTCTCGGACGCAGTGCCCGTCGAGCTGACGGTGGCGCCGGTGGAGTCCTTGCCGGATACCGAGAGCTTGGGCAGGTCGAAGTCCGTGATCAGGGTCGCGGACCAGGTCTCGTCGAAGGCATGGTTCACGCCGAAGTAGAAGCGCTTCACGTCCAGCCCGAAACCGTCCGGGTCCACGTCCGCGCCGTTCTTCTGGGTCTGGATGTCGGTCATGTCCACGAACATCAGGCCGCTCAGGGTGGTGTCACCGGTACCGTCGGCCCGGGCCGCGGAGGCTGCCAGCGCGGCACCGACACTTAGGGCAAGTAATGATCTCTTAAGGGAAAGCATGACGATCTCCTCGGGGAAAGGCTGAGATAAAGGGTTACGACGTGACATTCGCACGGCCGTCAGCCTACGGAGGGGTGCATCGCGGGACCATGATCCAGGTCAAGGCGCCCGCGGGCATGGGACGGCATCATGGCCCCACTCAAGAACACCGTTGGGAGCAATGCCATGAGAACCTTCCGTCCGGCCGCTGCCTGGGGCGCCGCCCTGCTGGGCCTGTCCCTGCTGGCCGCCGCGCCCCTGGTGCAGGCCGCCAGCAGCAACCTGCCCAAGCCGTCGGTCACCTACCATGCCGACGTCCGCTTCACCTTCCGCACCAACATCGGCCCCAAGGGCATGACCTTCGTCGGCGTCGGCAACGGCATCGACGGCGTGGACAATCCCACGTTGCAGGTCCCCCAGGGCGCCGTGGTGCAGATCACGCTGATCGACGGCGATGGGGCCGAGCACAACATCGCGGTACCGGACTTCGGCGCCTCCTCCGACCACGTGGTGGCGAAGGACGCCAGCACCGTGATCGTGTTCCGTGCCGACAAGAGCGGCAGCTTCGAGTACTTCTGCGAACTGCCCGGCCACCGCCAGGCCGGCATGGTGGGCAAGCTGGTGGTGGGCACGCCCGCCGCCGCTCCGCAGGCAGAGGCCGCGGACATCACCCTCGATCCCGCCACCGTGCCCGCGCCCATCGGCAAGCGCGATCCGCAGAAGGTGCGCGTGGATCTCACCACCGTCGAGGTCCGCGGCCGACTCGCGGACGGCACCACCTACAACTTCTGGACCTTCAACGGCAAGGTGCCGGGCCCCATGCTGCGCGTCCGCGAAGGCGACACCGTGGAGCTGCACCTCAAGAACGAGGCCTCCAGCCGCATGATCCACTCGGTGGACCTGCACGCGGTGCTCGGCCCCGGCGGCGGCGCCGCGGTGCTGCAGGTGCCCCCCGGCCAGGAGAAGTCCATCACGTTCAAGGCCGCGCTGCCGGGTCTCTACGTGTACCACTGCGCCACCCCCATGGTCGCCAACCACATCGCCAACGGCATGTACGGCATGATCCTGGTGGAACCGGCCGCGGGCCTGCCCAAGGTGGACCGTGAGTTCTACGTTATGCAGGGCGAGATCTACACCACCGGCGCCTTCGGCAAGCACGGCGACCAGGAGTTCGACGTGCAGAAGCTGCTGGACGAGAAGCCCGAGTACTTCGTGCTCAACGGCGCGGTCGGCGCGCTCACCAAGTACCACCCGCTGCACTCGAAGGTGGGTGACACCGTGCGCGTCTACTTCGGCGTGGGCGGCCCGAACTTCACGTCTTCCTTCCACGTGATCGGCGAGATCTTCGACCATGTGTACAATATGGCCTCGCTGGTGTCTCCGCCGACCGACGACGTGCAGACCGTGAGCGTGCCGCCGGGCGGCGCCACCGTGGTGGACTTCCGCACCCAGGTGCCGGGCCGCTACATGCTGGTGGACCACGCCCTCTCGCGCATGGAGCGCGGGCTCATGGGCTTCCTGATGGTGGACGGCCAGGACAACCCGGACCTCTACCACACCGACTACCAGCCGGATCCCCATTCCGGCCATTGAGCGACGCCGCCGGGTGCCACGGGGCACCCGGCGGATCGGGAATACGACGTCCCCTAAACTGGTAACGGATCAAGATGCGCATCTTCCTCAAGCTCTCCCTCGTCCTCCTCGCCCTCTTCCCTGGTCTCGCCCTCGCCTGCGCCTGCGGCTGCGGCGTGTTCACCGTCGGCACCAGCGCGCTCCTGCCCACTGGCACCGGCGGTACCGCCTACCTGGAGTACGGCTACCTGGACCAGGACCAGAACTGGAGCGGCACCTCCTCGGCGCCGGCGGCGGATAACGACGACAAGGAAGTGGACACGCGCTTCTACACCCTGGGCGCGCAATACCAGTTCGACCGCAGCTGGGGCCTCTCCCTTGCCGTGCCCTACCTCGACCGCACCGTGGTGGCCGCAGATGGCGGCGCCCCCGAGACCTTCCAGCGCAGCGGCCTGGGCGACGTGCGCGTGCTCGGCAAGTACACCGGTTTCTCGGCGGACATGTCCACTGGCCTCATGGCGGGCCTCAAGCTGCCCACCGGCCACTACACCGACCCTGACCTGGAGCGGGACCTGGGTCTCGGCACCGGCACCACCGACCTGATCCTGGGCGCCTACCATCTGGGTGCGCTGGATGCCGCGGCGGAATGGACCTGGTTCGTGAACGGCCAGTGGGGGCATGCCCTCGCGGAGCGGGCCGGCTACCGCCCTGGCGACGAGCTGGCCGCCACGCTCGGCACCTACTACTCCGGCTGGGAGATCGGCCGCAGCGGCTCACTCGTGCCCGTGTTCCAGGCCCTCTGGACGGACCGGGACCACGACCGCGGCGTGCTGGGCGACTCCGCCAACACCGGCTACCAGAAAGTGCTGTTCGCGCCGGGCCTGGAGTACGACAATGGCCCCTTGCGCCTCTACGCCGAGGTCGAGTTCGCCGCCTGGCAGGACGTGACCGGCAACCAGCTCACCGCCCGCCGCCAGTACAAGCTCATCGCCTCCTACAGGTTCTGAGCCGTGGACCGGCCGCTAAAGCGGCTGGTCGCGTGCTAGCGGCGCACCCGTGGCGTCCGGCGCCTGAGAAGCGGAAGCCCGAGAAACGCGAGACTCAGGATATCCAGTGCGCCCCCGCCACCAGAGGAGGCGCCGCCAGGATCATCGCCGCCAGAGGGAGCCCTGCCGCCGCCAGAGGACGCTCCACCGGTAGCGCCGCCCCCATTGCCAGCTGCTTGTACGTTGACCGAAGTACTGACGGCGTTGCCGGCATCCGGTTTCAGGGTGCTTGTCACCATCGCGCTGAAGCTGAGGTTCCCCGGTGTGGAGGGGGCGGTGAGCATGAGCGTGAGCGGGGGCGCCGCGCTGCCGGCGGCGAGCGGAGCATCGTAGGTGCAATCCAAGGTCGCGCTCACCAGGCCTGGGCAGATCCAGTGGCTGCCATGCGCTGACCGGTAGATGACTCCTTCCGGCAACGTGACGCTAGCCATGATGCCCAAGCCGAGATCCAAGGTCGCGTCTATGCTGCTCAAGCCTGTCTGCGTGACTGCGCTGATGTTGTTGACCGCGAGCGTCATACTGAAGCTCGAACCGGGGCTGGGCGTGGCAGGTGCGAACGTGGTACCCAGGTTAAGGTGCACTCGCTTCTCGCCCGCGAAGCGGCGGACATAGATGCTGCCATGAGGAGCCGTGCTCAGGTATGAGTTCCAGGCCACCACCAGATCACCGTCGGCATCCATGGCGGCGATGGGCGCATATTGTGAACCCGCGGTCATGGTGTTGATCAGGGATTCGGCGCCGACCGGGGCGCCCTTGGCGCTGTAGCGCTGGGCGTAGACATCGTAGCTACTGTCCGCGGCGACCTGGCCGTCACTCTCCCATGCCACCGTGAAGTCACCCGATGCATCCATGGTGATGGAGGGCGTGGCCTGATTGCCGGCGGTGAAGGTGTTGACCGACAGCTCGCTGCCCTGGGGATCGCCGACGGCGTCGTAACGCTGGGCATGGATGTCATACTGGATTTGACCGGTTGGACTCTGGGCGTCGATGTTGTTCCAAGCCACCACGAAGCGGCCGGCTGCGTCCATGGCCACGTTTGGAGCGTCCCGGCCGGTATTCGCGGCGGTACTGAGCGGAAATGCCCCGCCTTGGGCGACACCCGCGGCATCGTAGCGCTGGGCACGGATATCTTGAGCCAGGTAGATCAGGTTCTGGTCATCTCCTGTGTGCCAGGCCGCCACGAAGTCTCCTGCCGCGTCCATGGCCACGCTGGGCCAATTCTCGTTGGTGCTGGCACTGCTGACCCGGAATTGGTCGCCCAGGGCGGTGCCGGCGGCGCTGTAGCGCCGGGCGTAGATCCGATAGTCCTCCAGAGGCTCGGGTACACCACCCGGAGAGTGCTCACCCTGCCAGACGATGACGAAATCACCCCCTGCATCCATGGCCACGCTGGGGTTGAGGTCGTCGAAGTCGGCGTACGTGCTGACCGGGAACTCGCCACCCTGCGCGATGCCGGCGGCGCTGTAGCGCTGGGCGTGGACGTCATAGGTGGCGGTCTGCTGGTACGGCGCGCCTATGCTCACCCACGCCACCACGAAATCGCCCGCCGCGTCCATCGCGACCGAAGGGGCTAAGGGCTCGATGTCCGAGGTCTGGACCTGGAACGGGCTGCCTTGGGGCTTCCCTGCTGCATTGAAGCGCTGGACATGGAGGGAGGTGGGATTCGGGAAGCTGTTTGCCGACTGTGCCCATACCACCACGAAGCCGCCGGCCGCATCGCGGGCCATGGAATGCGCGCCTACGGTCATGGTGCTTGAATCGGAGACCACCAGCATGTCACTGGAATCCAACTGTGATCCCGGAGCAGGACTCGCCGCCATGGCGAAGATTGGGCTCACGGCGAGCGCCAACAATACTGCGGCTGTCGCCTGGCGAAGCCGATTGCCTTCAACACATCTGGAGCGGTGGAGCACGTCGCCGAATCTATGCTCGATTGCGGGTCCCGTCTGTGAGCTGGCTCAGAAGAATTGGAGCGCATGCCGGATAGGATCGGGATGGACTCAGTCGCCGCCGCCGGCCGGCTGCCGCCGTTTCACCTAAAATCACTCGTCACTGTGGCGTAGTTATGGCAAAATCCCGATTGATTTGCAGACAAGCCCGGATGGCGGAACTGGTAGACGCGCGGGACTCAAAATCCCGTTCCCTCTAAAGGAGTGTGGGTTCGATTCCCTCTCCGGGCACCAGAAGATTAAGATTGAGTCTTCCCCACCGTCCCGACCCCCTATGAAGTTCTGCAGCAACTGCGGCAAAGACCTGGTGGTGACCACGCCGCCCGGCGACCACCTGCCCCGTCACGTCTGCCAGGCCTGCGGCATCGTCCATTACCAGAACCCCAAGCTCGTCACCGGCTGCGTGCTGGAGTGGCAGGGCCGCATCCTCATCTGCAAGCGCGCCATCGAGCCGCGCGCCGGTTACTGGACCCTGCCGGCGGGCTTCATGGAGAACGGCGAGACCACCTTCCAGGCCGCCGCCCGCGAGACGGTGGAGGAAGCGCTGGCCCAGGCCCAGGGTCTCGTGCCCTTCGCGCTGGTGGACGTACCCCATGTGAGCCAGGTGCACCTCATGTTCCGCGGCACCCTCGGTGACGGCCGGCATGCCGCGGGCCCCGAGAGCCTCGACACGATGCTGGTGGAGGAGCGCGATATCCCCTGGGGCGAGATCGCCTTCCCCAGCGTGCGCTTCACCCTGGAGCGCTACCTGGAGGACCGCCGCCGCGGCAGCTTCGGCTTCCACACCACCACCTGGGAAAAACGCTAGAATCCCGTTCCAGAGAAGGAGGTCCCCGGCATGGCATTCGTCGTCACCGAGAACTGCATCAAGTGCAAGTACACGGACTGCGTGGAAGTCTGCCCGGTGGACTGCTTCCACGAGGGCCCGAACTTCCTGGTGATCGACCCGGAGGAGTGCATCGACTGCACCCTGTGCGAGCCGGAGTGCCCCATCAACGCGATCTATTCGGAAGACGACCTGCCGGAAGACCAGCAGGCCTTCAAGAAGCTCAATGCCGAACTGGCCCAGGGATGGCCGGTGATCACCCGCCAGAAGCCCGCCCCCGCCGATGCCAAGGAATGGGAAGGCAAGCCCGAGAAGCTCAAGCTGCTCGAGCGCTAGCCGCCCTGGCGGCAGCGCCGCCATGGACAGCATCGGATCTCCCGGATCAAACGTGGTGCAGGATGCACCACGCGCGAAGCCGATGCCTGTGGCATCGGCTTCGGCGGAAATGAGCCCGAGCATGTATCGGGCTCGCCAAGAGAAACTCCAGGGGTTCGATGCGAAGCATCGAACGGGCAGCCCGACAATCGCTGCCCCGGGCGGGCTTTTTCGGACAAAAAAGAAGGGCCGCGTTTGCACGCGGCCCCAGGGGGTTACACCAAGAACTCAGCCCCTCGGATGGTGCTTCGAGTGCACATCCTTCAGGCGCTCGCGCGCCACATGGGTGTAGATCTGCGTGGTGGACACGTCGCTGTGGCCCAGCAGCATCTGCACCACGCGCAGGTCGGCGCCGTGGTTCAGGAGATGCGTGGCGAACGCGTGCCGCAGGGTGTGCGGCGACAGCGAGGCCGAGATGTTGGCCGCCTCGGCGTAGCGCTTGATGATGTGCCAGAACGCCTGGCGCGTCATGTAGTCGCTGCGGCGGGTCGGGAACAGGTAGTCCGACTGGCGGCCGCCCAGGATGTCCAGGCGCGCGTCGGTCAGGAACTTCTCGATCCACTTGGTGGCTTCTTCGCCCACCGGGACCAAGCGCTCGCGATTGCCCTTGCCGAGCACCCGCACCACGCCCTGCTTGAGGTTGACCTGCGACATGCGCACCGAGACGAGCTCGGACACGCGCAGGCCTGTGGCGTACAGGAGCTCCAGCATGGCGCGGTCGCGGATACCGAGCGGTTCAGCCACGTCCGGGGCGCGGAGCAACGACTCCACTTCGCCCTCGCTGAGGGACTTGGGCAGCGGACGGCCGAGCTTCGGCATGTCGATACGGGTGGTCGGGTCCTCCGCCAGCTTGCCCTCGCGGAGCATGTGGCGGTAGAAGCGGCGGATGCTCGAGAGCTGCCGCGCGGTGGAGCGCGGACGGGCGCCCTGCTGCACGCGCCAGGCGAGGAACGCGAGGAGATGCTCCCGCTGCGCCTCCATGAGTTCGACGCCCTGGCCTTCCAGCCAGCGGGAGAGTCCCGAAAGATCGGCGCGGTACGCGGCCAGGGTGTTCTCCGAGAGACCACGCTCGCTCCACATGGAATCGAGGAAGCGTTCCACGTCCGGCTGCGGGTGACTGGGGTCGGTCACGTGCACGGACAGGGGCACCGGCACACTGCCGGGGATGGGGGTGTTGATCTCTCGCAGGTCTTTGTTCTCGCTCATGGGCGCATCCCTTTAATTTAGTGTGCTAACCAGTTCCCGACTTCCTGTCCGGGTGTGGCAAGTCTCGGTGCTTTTATCGGTTAACACCGTGATGAGGTTCACACTTATATGTCAAATATATACCACTTTTGACAATATATGCCAGGTACCCCCTGCTCGGCTTGCCCTCGAAGGCCCCAACCGGGATACTGCCGGGCCCATGACGCCGCTCTCTAAGTCCTTGAATCTATTGTTTCCCTGGCGGGTCTGGCTGGTGATGCTGCTGTTCGTGCTGCCTTCCATGCTGGTGGTCATCGTGCTGCCGGGGCGGGACCGGCGGCGCCGGGCCGCCCACTGGAGTGCCCGCACCCTGTTCCGCCTGATCGGAGTCCACCTCCAGGTAAAGGGACTCCATAACCTGCCCCAAGTCTGCATCGTGGCCGCCAACCATGCGAGCTACCTGGACGGCGCCATTCTCGCTGCGGCGCTGCCGCCCCGCTTCGGTTTCGTCATCAAGCGCGAGATCACCCGCGTGCCGGTGGTGGGCTGGATGCTGCAGCGATTGGGTTCGGAGTTCGTTGAACGCTTCGACAAGCACGGAGCGCACCGCGACGCCAAGCGCCTGATGCGGCGCGCCGGCGAGGAGAGCTGCCTCGGCGTGTTTCCGGAGGGGACCTTCGTCGCGGCGCCGGGGCTGCGCGCCTTCCACCTCGGCGGTTTCCTGGCGGCCGCCCGCTCAGGGCTGCCGGTGACTCCCGTCGCGATCCGCGGCGCGCGCAGCATCCTGCCGGCACACTGCTGGTGGCCTCGTCCCGGCCATCTTGAAGTCGAAGTGATGGAACCGGTGGCGCCGCGGGCCCGCAACGGCGACGCAGCGCGGCATCTGCGCGACGCGGTGCGCGCGCGCGTGCTCGCCCACTGCGGCGAGCCGGACACCCAGCACCACCCGTGACCTGCGGTGAGAACCTGTTTCGCGGCGCAGGCATGCGCCGCGGATCTGATCAACTGCTGCGGCTGCTGAGATAGCGCAGCCAGGCCTCGGCCTGGGTGCGCGCATCGTCGTACTTCAGGGCCTCGCGCAGCGAGGCACTGCCCTCGTCGTACTGGCGGTTCTGCACCTGGGCGATGCCCTGCAGCAGCCAGGCGCGGCCCGGGCGCTTGAGCCCGCCGCGGGCGATGGCCTTCTTCGCGGTGTCGATGGCGGAGAACCACTCGTGTCGCTGGGTGTATATCTGCGCCTGGGCGAGGTAAGCCTCGCCGCTCTTCGACTGCTTCACCGCCTCGCCCAGCGCCGCCACCGTGCGCTCCATGTCGCCGGCATCCTGCCAGGTGCTGGCGAGCAGCATGTAGTTCGCCTCGCTCGCCGGCAGCGCGCCGGACTGCAACCCTTCCTGCAGCACCACGCCCGCCTGGTAGGGGACGTTGTTCTGCAGGTAGAGCGACACGAGGTTCATGTAGTCCTGGCTCTGGCGGATCATGCCCTGGCGGTACATGAGCGCGTAGACCGCGAGCGCCTTGGAGGCATCGCCGGACTGGGCGTAGGCCTGGCCGAGCTGCTGCCAGTATTGAATCTGGTCCGGGAAGCGCGCCAGCGCGGACTGGAGCGTCTCCGCCGCGCCTGCGTAGTCGTGGTTCTGGTACTGGCAGGAGACGAGGATCTGGTACCACTCCGAGGGCGGCTCGGTGGTGAGGTCGAGGGCGCGCTTGGCCTCCGGCGCGGCCTGGCGGCAGGCGCCGAGCTGGGCGTAGGCCTGGGCCAGGGTGATGAGCACGTCCGCAGGCGGGTTCTCCTGGCCCTGCAGGGAGTTGCGCAGCGTGTCGACGCCGGCCTGGTACTGGCCGTTCGCCACCAGCAGCTTGCCCAAGGTGAGCTGCGCCTCGCGCTGCTCGCTGCCTGAGAGGATGCCTTGCTGCACCACCGGCTGCAGCGAGGATTGCGCGCTGGCGTAATCGCCGCGCGCCGCGTAGAGGTCGGCGCTGAGCTCGCGCACCACCGCCGCCTCGTAGGCATTGGTGGTCACGCCCTGCAGATAGCCGAGCTGGGTGAGCGCGTCGGCGTACTGGCCGCCGCGGATCAGGTTCTGCACCGTGCGCATCTTGCGGAACAGGCTGGTGGAGATCACCCCCTGGTTGAGCACGGTCTCGGCATAGGCGGCGCCGGCGAGGCCCATGCCCAGGCAAGCCAGCACGGCGGCGGTCAATAGTCGGCACTTGCTCATCCGCCGCCTCCCTGGCTAAACGCCACGATCACAGAGGTGTCGCGCGGCTGCGCGAGCGGCTTGAACTTCCACTTCACCACCGCGCGCAGGGCCGCGTCGTCGAACACGCCGCGGCGCGGCTTGGCATCGGTCACCACGGCGTTTGACACGCTGCCATCGGGCTCGACGGTGAACTTCACCGTCACCGAGCCGGATTCGATGCCGGCGCGGATCGCCTGCGGCGGGAACTTGGGCTCGACGCGCTCCATCAGCACGATGTCACCCACCGCCAGCACCGGCTGCCGGGCGGGCGCGGTGGAGGCCGCGGGCGCGGCCTGCTCCGGCGCAGCCTCGGCGATGGCCTGGGCCGGCAGGGTGGCGAAGGGCGGCTTGAACGCGGGCAGTGCCATGGAGGGCAACGGCAGGTCCGGCGGCTGCACCCGCGCGAGACTCGTGTCTTCCGGCAGCGGCGGCGTGCGGTTGGTGCCGGGCTTGTCCGGCAGCACGTTGAGCTGCAGGTTGCGGCTGGTCTGGGTATTGAGGTTCACCACGCTGGTGGTGTCGCCGCCGGCGCGGGCGCTGAGCTGGAACTGGCGGCCCACCACCAGGCTCTGCATGGCGACGAGCACGCCCATCACCATGAACAGGCCGATGACGAAGGAGCCGGCGTAGCGCAGCATGGGTCTGCCCTCAGCCGCGCCGCAGCTTGTCGGCCAGGAGACGCGTCTCCCGGTCGGCACGGTCGCGCAGCGCGCGGGTGAAGAACAGCGCCACCAGCACCAGGGCGCCCGCCGCCAGCACCGGCACCGCTGCGCCGATCAGGGCCGATGCCACGCGCTGCTGGCCGGCGGCGCCACCCAGCGTCTGGGCGTCCAGCACCCGCATGAGCCCGCCCACCGAGCCGAACAGGCCCAGCAGGAACATCACCGCCACCAGCGACTGGATGAAGTTCACGGAACGGTGGGTCTCGCCGAACACGCTGGCGACGATCTGCTTGCGCGCGCGGCGCGCCGACTTGAGGTCGGCGCCGCTGTAGCGCTTCCAGCGGCGCAACGCGATCTCCTGGGCCTGGGGGTAGACGAAGAAGAAGTACCAGTAGCGCTCCACGATGAGCGTCCACAACGCGACCGCCAGCAGGAGCAGCAGCCACAGGATGCCGCCGGCTGCGAACAGCCCGGCGAAGCCGCTGAGGAAGTCGCGCAGCGCCTGCATCAGCGCGCCGCCGCCGCCTTGGTCGCGGCCAGCTTCTCGGCCCGCGCCGCCAGGATCGCCGCGCTCTGCTCCTCGAGCATGTGCAGGAGCTGCTCGCTGCGTGCGCTCATCATGCCGTGGAAGAACAGCAGGATCACCGCCACCAGGAGGCCCAGCCAGGTGGTGACCAGGGCCGAGCCGATGCCGCCCGCCACCTGCGCGCCGGTGCTGCCGAACAGGTTCATGGCCTGGAACGTGCTCATCACGCCGGCGATGGTGCCGAGGATGCCGAGCAGCACCGCCACCAGCGCCAGGATGCGCAGCAGGCCGAGGCGCGCCTCGATCACCGGCCGCTCGCGCAGCAGGGTCTCGTCCAGGCGCAGCCCCAGGGTGTCCGCGTCATCCGCCTTGCTCTCGTTGAACACCGAGAGGATGCGGCCCAGCGGATTGCCGAGGTCGGGCTTGCTCGAGCCCATCTGCTTCTTGATCTTGCCGCCCACCAGCACGAGGTAGGTGCCGCGTTCGAGGATGATCAGCAGGCCGATGATGCCGAGCACGATGATGATCCAGCCGGTGGTGTGGCCCTGGGCCACGCGCTCCATCACGCTCGGCTGGTTCGCGAGGCTGCGCAGGAGGTCGCCGCCGCTCGGGTCAACCGCCATCGGCAGCACGCCACTCGAGGCGTTGCTCAGGTTGCCGGCGAGCGAGCGCCAGTGCCCGTCGGGCTGCCGGTCCGGCTGCACCAGGGCGCCGGTCTCGGGCACGAACCTCAGGAAGCTGTTGCCGTTCACCGCGGTGAACACGCCCACGCGCACCACCGGCACCTTCTCGGAGGTGCCGTCCTCGTGGCTCACGGTGGCCTGGAACTTGCTCACCTGGCCCTCGGCCGTCATCTCCTGCTGCATCAGGAACCACAGCTTGTGCAGATCGTCCGGCGTCGGCAGGTCGTTGCTCTCGGCCAGCTTGGCCAGGAACACGCCGCGGCCCGGGTACTGGGTCGAGACCAGCGAGGCGTCCAGCGTGACCTTGAGGTCGCTGGCGGCCTGGCGCACTTCGGTGAACACCTGGCTGTAGTCGCCCTCGCGGGTACGGATCTGGCTGTTGAGGTCGTCCAGCGTCTTCTTGTTGGCGTCGTAGCGCGCCTGCAGCTGGGCGTTGTTGGCCTGCTCGGTGGCGAGCGCCTGGCGCGCCGAGGCCAGGATCTGCTGCTGCTGGTCCGCGGCGTTGCGGAACTGCGCCTCGCGCTGCTGGTTCTGCGCGGTGTTCTGCTGCGCCGCGCTGCGCACCTGCTCCAGGAGCTGGTCCAGGCTGGCGGCAGGGGCGGCGTAGGCCGCAGAAGCCGCCGACAACGCGGCGGCGGCGATCAGGCCCTTGTTCAGGATGGAGATGCTCATTTGCCCACCTCCGGCGCCTGCACCGGCAGTTCCATGAGGTCCGGCGCCGCCTCCTTGTTCGCCACGGCGATCGCGTTGGAGACCGCGTTGCGGTAGTCGTTAGCCACCTGCCACTTGTGCGCGGCCTTGTCCCAGTAGCCCGTCTCGCTCTTGTCGAGCGTCTGGTAGGCCAGCAGGAGGTGGCCGACCCGCAGGAAGTTCACGGTGCGGGTCTTGCCCGCGTCGCTCACCTCGCCGCGGAACGCCTCCACCGTGCGGCCGGCGGCGATCTCGTCGTTGTAGGCACGCACCAGGTTCTGGAACTTGTCCGTCACCGGCACCGCCGCGTTGCCGATCTGCGCGCGCAGCTGCTGCACCCGTGCCTGACGCTCGTCCTGACGGTAGGGGATGTCGAGCTTCACGAACTGGCCGAGGCTGTCAGTCATCTGCAGCATCAGCGGCAGCAGGCTGTCGCGCACGCCGCCCACCTGGGAGATCTGCTGGTTGAGCGAGTTGATCTGGTCGGACTGTGACTGGACGACCTGCTGCAGCTGGTCATCGTAGGCGCGCAGCTCGTCGGTCTGCTGGGTCACCTGCAGGTAGGTGTTCAGCATGTCCTGGGTCCCGCCCGTGACCGCATCCACTTTCTTCTGCGAGGCGGCGGCATTCTTGTCGATCTGCTCCTGGGCGGTGACGGCCGCCTGCACCTTGCTCGGCGCCGGTGCCGCAGCTGCCGCGAGGGAGATCGCAGCCAGCGCGAGCGCCAGGGGCGCGTGGGAGAGTGTCTTTTTCATGACGGGACCACCCTAAGGTCGGATATTGGTATTGGATTCAATGGCTTCCGGAAAGATGGCCGTCAGGCACCCGGCGCCGGTATTTGAATTTAGCAGACCTGACATAAGGTTGGAACCGTCGCCTACTACCTTTTTAGTATCCGGTCCGACATGCCCGGCCGGCCTGCAGCGGCGCCCTATAATCGGCCCGTGGACCCGCACTCCCCGCCGCGATGCTGAAGACCCTGACACGGCTGCGCCATGCCCGCCTGCGCGACCTCCTGAGCGGGCTCATGGTGAGCCTGGTGCTCTTCGGCTGCACCTACCTGCGCAAGCCGCCCGGCCCCATCCCCGTGAAGGAGATCCCGGCACCCCAGCAATCCCCGTTGCGGGCACTGGTCATCGTGCTGCCCGGCAAGAGCGACGACCTAGACGACCTGGCGGACTCCGGCATCGCCCAGGCGGTGCAGCGGGCCTGGCCCCAGGCGGACGTGCTGTTGGCCGGCGCCACGCTGCGCTACTACGGCGATGGCCGCCTCGCCCAGCGCCTGCACGATGAGATCATCACGCCGGCCCGCGCGCGCGGTTACCGGGAGATCTGGCTGACCGGCGCCTCCATGGGCGGCATGGGCACGCTGCTCTACGAGCGCCAGTATCCCCATGAAGTCACGGGCCTGGTGCTGTACGCGCCGTTCATGGGCGCTCCCAGCCTCGTGAGGCGCATCGCCGGCGCCGGCGGCCCCGCTGCCTGGGATCCGGGTCCGGTGCCGGAACGGGTCGACGGCGACAACTACCAGACCGAGATGTGGCGGGTGGTGAAGAGCTGGCAGGACCCGAAAGAAGCGGCACGGATCTGGCTCAGCTGCGGCGACAGGGACCGTTTCATCGAGGCGGCACGGACCATCGCACCGCTCCTGCCGTCCGATCACTTCATCGTGGAGACGGGCGGCCATGACTGGGACGTGTGGGATGCGGGCGCCGAGAAGGCCTTCGCCCGGATCGCCGCCCTGCCCCGCTGAGCGCATCCGGCCGGCGGGCCTGGGCGTATCCACGTACAACCGGCCAAGGGAAGTCCCCATGAGACGCCTGTTCCTCGCTGTCCTGCTCATCGCCGCCTGCCGGGCCTCTGCCGCCGCCGCGCCGCCGCAGGACCCGCTGTCGGCCCAACTCATCGGCTACGAGACCCGCGCCTGGGAAGACGCGAAGCGCAAGGACTATGCCGACCTGGCGGCGCTCCTCGCCGACGACTACGTCGACCACTTCCCCAACGGCCGCATGCTGCACAAGGCCGATGTGCTCGCCTATCTGCGCGGCGTGGAACTGCTGGACTACTCGTTGCGCAGCTTCCAGGTCATCCGGCTCGGCGAAGGCTCGGCACTGCTGCTCTACGAGTCCCGCGCCCGGGGACGGGAGAACGCCGCCACCTCCCGTGACGAGCAGAAAGGCAGCCTGACCGAGACCCATGCCAGCGTGATCTCCATCTGGGCGAAGCGCGGCGGCAGGTGGCAGAACGTCTTCTACCAGGAGACGGACATCAAGTAGCCCTGCTATGGCGGCGGCTGGGCGCGGCCTTTAGACTAGCGCGTCGCAACGGCGAGCTTCTCCATGCCATCCCCGCAGGCGCCGGCCTCCCCGCTGTTCCAGCACCCGGGCTTCCGGGAATATTGGTGCTCGCGCCTCGCCTCCATGTTCGCCTTCCAGATGCTCTCGGTGGCGGTGGGCTGGCAGATCTACGACCTCACCCACCGCGCGCTGGACCTGGGCGTCATCGGCCTGGTGCAGTTCATACCTTCTTTCGTACTGGCCCTGCCGGCGGGCCACGTGGCGGACCGCTTCGACCGGCGCCGCATCGTGTTCCTCTGCCAGGGGGTGGAAGGCGTCGCCACGGTGTTCCTCGCGGCGGGCAGCGTGCTCCACTGGTTCGACGAGACCGCCATCCTCGCGCTGGTGTTCCTGGTGGGCTGCGCCCGCGCCTTCGAGTTTCCCACCATGCAGGCGCTGCTGCCGGGCCTGGTGCCCGCCGCCATCCTCTCCCGCGCCATGGCCGCCGGCTCTTCCGCCAGCATGACAGCCATGATCGTGGGGCCGGCCCTCGGCGGCTTCCTCTACGTGGCCGGCGCCGGCACGGTCTACGGCGTCGCCGCGCTGCTGTTCCTGGGCGCGGCCCTGCTCATGTGGCGGGTGAAGCTGGAACGCGCGCCCGTGGCGCGCGAGCCCGCCACCCTCAAGACGGTGTTCGCCGGGATCTCCTTCATCCGCCACCGGCCGGTGGTGCTGGGCGCCATCTCCCTGGACCTCTTCGCGGTGCTCTTGGGCGGCGCCACCGCGCTCCTGCCGGTGTTCGCCCGCGACATCCTGCACACCGGCCCCTGGGGCCTGGGGCTGCTGCGCGCCGCGCCCGCGGTCGGCGCCCTCGGCATGGGCCTCTGGCTCGCGCGCAAGCCCATCACCCGCCGGGCAGGCCACATCATGTTCGGGTCCGTGGCGGGCTTCGGCCTCGCGACGCTAGTGTTCGCGGTCTCCACCTCGTTCACGCTCTCGCTCGCCGCCCTGCTCGCGCTGGGGGCACTCGACATGGTGAGCATGGTGATCCGCGCCGCGCTGGTGCAGCTCGAGACGCCCGACGGCATGCGCGGGCGGGTGAGCGCGGTGAACGCGATCTTCATCAACACCTCGAACCAGCTCGGCGAGTTCGAGTCCGGCATCACGGCCGCATGGTGGGGCGCGGTGCCCGCCACCGTGGTCGGCGGCATTGGCACCCTGGTGGTGGTGGGCCTGTGGATGTGGTGGTTCCCGGCACTGCGGGAACGCGAGCGGCTCGAGTCCTGAGGACCCTTAGCGGCGGTGCTTGAACTGCGGCGCGGTGGTGGTGCCGGCAGGCAGCAGCCACTCGCCGCTCACGTAGCTGTCACGGCGCAGGCGCGCCGCGCGCCGGCGCTTGGGGGCGCGCCAGAAGAACGCGCAACCCAGGCTCACGGCCAGGAGACCCGCGCCCGCGATCACGTTCCAGGCCTCCAGCGCCCCGTACTCCAGGAACGGGATGGGCAGGCCGAAGCCGCGCGAAAGCGACAGCACCCCGGCGGCGCCGAACACCAGCACCACGAGACACTTGGCGAGGAACATGAGCGGATACATGGATCCCTCCTTGGTGCGTATCCTTGAGGAGGACGCCGTCCTGGCATCCCGCCACCCGCCTCGGCCGAAGGCTAAGGGGGCAGCGACCACATTATAGACCTTCTGCCCGCGGCCCCATCAAGCCGACTTACCCCCTGGATCTTGTAGGGATTTCCTTACTCAGGGTGCCTGGGCCAGCACCGGCGCGGGCCCGATCTGGCGGCCCAGGAAGGCCAGGAGCTTGGTGTAGAAATCCACTTCATCCACCGCCCCCGCGAAGCCGTGGCCCTCGCCCTGGTAGGTGTAGAACTCGTAGGGCTTGCGGTAGTGATCCAGCATCACTTTCATGCGGTAGGCATGCTCCGGATCCACCCGCGTGTCCTCCAGACCCTGGGCGATCAACACGGGGCGCGTGATCTTCTGGGCAAGGTAGGCCGGTGACAGGGCCCGCAGGGTCTCGGCATCCTTGGCCGGGTCGCCGATCACGTCCGCCAGGGCGTCCAGGGCGTTGCGGTCGAACTGCACCCGAGTGTTGGCGTACATGAGCGTGAGGTCGGTGACGCCCGCGTAGCTCGCGGCGCACTTGAACAGGGCCGGATCCCGGATCACGCTCATCAGCGCCGAGTAGCCGCCGTAGCTCGCGCCGACGATGCACACCCGCTCCGCATCCAGGCGCGGATCCTTCAATGCCGCATGCACCGTGGCCTCGATGTCGTCCTCGATCTTGCGGCCCCACTGGTGCTTGCCCGCTTCCCGCAGTCTGCCGCCGCTCCCGCCGCTGCCCCGGTAGTTGACCTTCAGCACCGCGTAGCCACGGCTCGCGAGCAGCTGCGTCTCGCTGTCGAAGCCGTGGGTGTCGAAGACGCCGATGGGCCCGCCATGGGGCACCACCACCAGGGGAAACGGACCCGTGCCCTGGGCGGGCACCGCCAGGAAATAATCCAGCGCCAGCCCGTCGTCCGTGTGCAGCACGCTCGCTTGCACCGGCGTGAACCGCGCGGCATCGAGCCAGGGCATGAGCTTGCCCAGGAGCCCGGCCTTGCCGGTGCTGAGATCGAACGCGTAGTAGCCGCCCGGATCCCGGTCGCTGTTCACGAACAGCAGCATGTGCTTGCGGTCCCGGCTCAGGTTCACCGGCGCCACGTTCATCCCTGGGAAAGTCGCGGCCAGCGCCGGCATCGCGTCCCGCGCCGCCGGATCCAGCACCTCGTAGTGCGGGCTGCCGCCCGCGTCCCAGCCCGCAGCGGTCACGCTGCGGGTGGACCAGTCGAAGCGGAAGTAGGTGACGTCCCGCTCCGGGTCCGCGAGCAGCGTGCGGGTGAAGCCGCCACCCGCCACGTCATACAGGAACAACGCGCGGGTGTCGCGATCGAGGTCGCTCACCACAGTGAGGGTGCGGCCGTCATCCGCCAGCGTCACCGGGTTGAACGTCTCATCCTTGCCCGCGCGCTTGAACTCGATCCAGTCGCTGACCGGCGCCTTCCACCAGTAGCTGTGGCCGCCATCCGCGTGCTGGGTCACGGCGATGCGGTAGCGCCCGTTGCCGCTCTGCAGGTACTTCACGGTGCCGCCCGGCAGCTTCACGCGCCGGTTCTCCTGCTGCTCGAGCTGGCGCGGATCGCCGTTGATGTCCACTTCGTAGAGGGAATCGCCGTAGCCCACCAGCATGCTGCGGTCATCCATCTGCTGCGGGTCCGCGAACGTCACGCCCTCGGGCCAGGGGGTGATCCGCGGCTTGCCGTCCTGCCCCCGCCATTGCACCGCCACCATGTGCGATCCCTTGCCCAGATGATCGGTGAACACGGCGGTGTCATCAGAGACCCATTGCAGTTCGTCGAAGTGCTCCTCCGCGCCGGCGGCCCCCACCACCTCGCTGCGGGCGCCGGTGGCGAGATCGATGACCGAGACGTACTGGTGCGCGGCGTCAGTGCGGTTCACGGCGGCGGCAAGCCTGCCATCGGGGCTCTGGCGCGCATCGTTGAAGGCATAGGGCCGGAAGAAGTCCGATACCGGCACCAAGTCCCCGGCGAAGGCAGCCGCCGGCAGGGCCAGCAGCGCACAGGTGAGCGCGATGAGGCGCCTCACGGCGTGTGGCCGCGTGTCACCGCGTGCTCATAGAAAGGGAAGTCGTCGCCGCCCGGGCCCACGTAGACCAGGCCCAGCCGGCCGAGGGCGTCCCGCTGCGCGGGCGCCAATGCGTCCAGCAGCATGGCGTAGCGGTCCACCAGCGAGAGGGAATAGCCGACGTCCGCCAGGCTGGCGCCGTTGGTCACGCTGGCGGCGGCCTGGTCAGCACTCCTGCCGCCTTCCGCCCGTACCACGAAGTCGCCGGGGTAGCTCACCTTGCCCGCTTGCACCGTGAACTCATAGCGGGGCGAGGCGGACCGGTCCAACGGGATGCTGTTGGCGCCGCCAAGGTCCACCTCGGTCCAGCGGTAATGCCCCGCCGGCAGCACCAGGAATTGCACTGAGCGTCCCGCCACTGCCTGCTCTGCCACCTGCTGCTCGTCCGCAGCCTGGTCCAGGCGCCTGAAGCGCAGGGACTTGAGCGGCATGTCCGTATCCACGGACACCACCAGCACGCCCTGCGCCGCTTGCAGTTGGAGATGGGAGAGATCCGCAGGCTGGGCCGCGCGGGCGGCCACGCCGAAGAGCATGCCGCATGCGAGCAATACGGCTCCTGCGAGCCGCCGAAGATGATCCTGATGCAAGTCCTGAAGTCCCCTTAGTGCGGGTATCCGTATTCCACCCGGAGTATAGGTCCGCACTTACCGGAGGTGTCCTACAGTATTGCAACATTAATGTCGCACGAGCCGGTGCATGCGCGGGCTTTTTGCGCCGGACGCGTACCGTAGTGGCGTTTAACAATGCGTCACGATTAACCAGGGTTTCCCCTAAGGGGAAATCCGGGGGAGCCCGATACAGGGTATTTCGCGTCCAAGGCAATCTAGTCGCCACTGAAAGCAGCCGACCCCGAGGAGTCCACGCAGACATGCCGAGAGCCCGCCGCACCATCCCCAGCCTGTACATGGAAGAGCGCGCGATCATCCGCACCCGGGAGTCGCAGGAAGCCGACCCCGTGGCCTCGAAGCACTATGCGACCGCCCTGGACCTCACGTCCCAGGGCCTGCAGATCTTCTCCAGCAGCAAGCTGCCCATGGGCGAGATACTGGACATCGACATCAGCCTGCAGGGCCAGGACCGGGCCCACACACTGAAGGGCGTCGCCCGCTCCATCGCCCACTGCGACGATGCGCGCGGCTACATCATCAGCGTCGAACTCGTGGACGACCAACACGCCGACCGCTGGCGCCGCCAGTTCCACTGAGCATCTGGCTTTACCGCCGTCCGGGTCATCCGGCGGCGGGCTTTTTATTCCCCCAGTGCCCCGCTTGGCTTCGAGCGGGGTCTTTTTTTGCCCCATAAAAAAATGAGGGGCCGGCTTGCGCCGGCCCCTCCTGCTTCACAGCAGATTACTTGCTGTCTATGCCATGGTCCTTGAGATACGGGCCGATGTCCGGATCATGGCCGTTGAAGGCCCGGAACATGGTGCCGTAGTCCTCGGTATTGCCGCGCGACAGGATCATCTCGCGGAAGCGGTCACCGTTCTTGCGGCTCAGGCCGCCGTTCTTCTCGAACCAGGCGAACGAATCGTCAGCCAGCATGCGGGTCCAGGTATAAGCGTAGTAGCCCGCCGCGTAGCCGTTGCTCCAGATATGCAGGAAGTAGCTCGAGCGGTAGCGGGTCGGCACTTCCTTCATGAGCAGGCCGTCCTTGCCGAGCTGGTCGTTCTCGAACTGGTCCACATCCTTCGGCACGCCGCCCGGGGCGAGCTCATGCCAGTTCATGTCCAGCTCGGAAGCGGCCAGCACCTCCGTCAGGTCGTAGCCCTGGTTGAAGGTGGCGGCCTTCTTGATCTTGGCCACGAGGTCGGCGGGCATGGGCTTGCCGGTCTGGTAGTGCACCGCGAAGTGCGCGAACACCTTCGGGTCCGAAGCCCAGTGCTCGTTGAACTGCGAGGGGAACTCGACCCAGTCGCGGGCGGTGTTGGCGCCGGACAGCGTCGGATACTCCTGGCTGGCGAACAGGCCGTGCAGGCCGTGGCCGAACTCGTGGAACATGGTGGTCACGTCGTCCCACGAGAGCAGCGCCGGCTGGCCTTCGGCGGGCTTGGTGAAGTTGGCGACGTTGAAGATCACCGGCTTCTGGCCGAGCACCTTGGATTGCACCACCAGGTTGCTCATCCAGGCGCCGCCGGACTTGTTGTCACGCTTGTAGTAGTCGCAATAGAACAGGCCCATCTCCGAGCCGTCCTTGTCGTACACCGTAAACACGCGCACGTCCGGATGCCAGACCGGCAGGTCGTGGCGTTCCTTGAAGGTCAGGCCATAGAGCTGGTTGGCGGCATAGAACACGCCGTCCTGCAGCACCTTGTTCAGTTCGAAGTACGGACGCACCTGGGCATCATCCAGGTCGTACTTGGCCTTGCGCACCTTCTCGGCATAGAAGTTCCAGTCCCAGGGCTGCAGCTTGAAGCCGCCCTTCTCCTGGTCGATCACGCCCTGGATCTCCTTGGCTTCGTCACGGGCCTTGGCGGTCACCGCCGGCACCAGCTTGCCGAACAGGTTGTCCACGGCGGCGGGGGTCTTGGCCATCTGGTCCTGCAGCTTCCAGGTGGCGTAGTTGGGGTAGCCCATCAGCTTGGCCTGCTCGGCGCGGATCGCGTCGATGCGCAGCAGGGTGGGACGGGTGTCGTTCGCGTCGTTGTGCTCGGTGCGCAGCCAGGAGGCCTCGAACAGCTTCTGGCGGGTGGCGCGGTCGGTGAGGAACTGCAGCGAGGGCTGCTGGGTGGTGTTCTGCAGCGGAATCACCCACTTGCCGGTGAGCTTGCGCGACTCGGCGGCCTTGGCGGCGGCGGCGATCTGCTGGTCGCTCAGGCCCGCGAGCTGGGCCTTGTCGTCCACCACCAGCGCGCCGGCCTTGGTGCCGGCCAGGAGCTGGTCCTGGAACTTGTTGGTGAGCCCGGCCAGTTCCGAGTTGAGCTTCTTCAGCTTTTCCTTGTCAGCGTCGTTCAACCTGGCGCCGGCCAGCACGGCCTCCTGATAGTAGTACTCCAGCAGGTGGTTCTGTTCCGGGTCCAGCTTGAGCTTGGCGCGCTCTTTGTAGAGGGTCTCGATGCGGGAGAACAGCTTGGAGTTCAGGGTGATGTAGTCCTGGGCCGCCTGGAACTTGGGGGCCTCCTCTTCCTGGACCTTCTGCAGCTCATCGTTGGTGTTAGCGCCGGTGACGGCGCTGAACACGAGACCCACGCGGGTCAGCAGCTGGCCGCTCTTCTCCAGGGCGGCGATGGTGTTCTCGAAGGTGGGTGCCGCGGTGTTGTTGGCGATAGCGTCCACTTCGGCGCGCTGCTGCCTGATGCCTTCCTCGATGGCGGGCTGGTAGTCGCTGTCCTTGATCTTGTCGAACTGCGGTGCCTGCATCGGCAGCGGGCTCGGCTTCGCGAACGGGTTGTCCGCGGTGAAGGATGCGGGGGCCGGGGCAGCGGCGGGCTTGGCGCCGTCCGCCAGGGCCGTGGAGGTCGCCGCGGCGATCATCGCCACGCCGACGAAGCTGAGGCTCAGGCTCTTGAACATGTGGTGATCCTCATTCTGGCTTATATTATGAGTGGCATCCCCGGGTGCCGGGGCGCTGCAAGGAAGGCCGGACTTTACCCCGGCCGGGGGCCCGAGGCCAAGGCCTTAGACCCGGTACCTAAGAGACCCGGCCCCGGGCCTTAGGTTCCGCCGGGGCCTTCAGGTTCCTGGGCTTCACCGCCGGCTTGGGATCGGCGAACCAGGCGAGATAGTCCCGGGCACCCTTGAGGCCGTTCGCCACGAGCGTGCGGACCTCAGCCTGGCTCAGGCCGAAGTCGGTGGCGCTCACCCCGGCCGCGTCGATGAACACCGTGCGGTGCCAGTCGTTCTCGTGCAGGTGCGCCTTGTTGGCGATGTCGGTCATGAATCCCACCAGCGCCTTGATGTAGTCCGCCACGTCGTTGATGTCCGCCGGCGGCAACTTCCAGCTCGCCTTCTCCGCCGCGATCTCGTCGGAGGTGTCCACCCGGAACCCCAGCGTCTCCTTGTTGTAGACCTGGTCCGCGTCGTAGACCGTGGGGTAGTCCGGCTTCACGCCGGCGCGCTTGTCGTCCAGGTACTTCCTGTCGTCGAAGAGGTCCAACGGGTAATTCCAGCTCACGCCGCCGTCCACCCGCACGTCCTTGCCCACACGCACCGCCTGGAAGAACAGGGGGATGCTCATGGAGGTGCGCGTGGCGGACCAGATCGGCACGTCCGGCGTGTCCTCCGCCGAGAACACCAGCGGCTGCTGGGTGCAGAGGTCGGTGCCCACCATGTAGAGCTCGCGCAAGCTGTTGCCGCCCTGGGCCCGCAGCTTGCGCAGCCCCGCGAAGGTCAGTCCCTCGTCCTTCGCATAACGCTTGATGATGGCCTTGATCCAATCGGCGAACGCGTCGCCCTTGTACCAGCCATAGTCCCTCACCAGGCGCAGCGGCGCACTCAGGGGGAAGCCTGCATCCATGAACTGATGGAAGTCCGTACCGCCCACGATGGCCGCCACGTCCTTGCTGCCGGCGCCCAACGCGAGCAACACGGCGGTGATGGCGCCTGCCGAGGTGCCGGCCACCCGCACGATGTTCGGCAGGATGCCTGCCTCCTCCAGCGCCTGGATCGCGCCGGCATAGGCGATGCCCTTGACGCCGCCGCCCTCGAACACGAGGTTACGGAACTGGCCGTACTTGCTGTCGCTTGGCATGTCTCATCCTCCCTGATGATGTGAGTCCTAAGACGGATGGCGCAGGGCGAAGGCCGGCGGGTCCAGCAGCCACTCCCGCAGCGCCGCCTTCTCCAACGGCGGGCTGATGAAGTAGCCCTGGGCGAAGTCGCAACGGTAGCTGCGCAGGCGCTCCAGCACCTCGCGGCTCTCCACCCCTTCCGCCACGATGGAGCGGCCGAGTTCGTGGCCGAGGTCGATGGTGGAGCGCACGATGGCCGAGTCATGCTCGTTCACCAGCATCTCGGTGGTGAACAGCCGGTCCACCTTGAGCTCGGTGAACGGCAGGTGCTTCAGGTGCACCAGCGAGGAATAGCCGGTGCCGAAGTCGTCGATGGAAAGCCCCACGCCGATGGCGCGCATCCGCTGGAACACCCCGGCCGCCAGCACCGCGTCACCCAGGATGCCCTTCTCGGTGATCTCGATGGTGAGTTGCGCCGGCGCCAGGCCGTTCTGCGCCAGCATCTCGGCGATGAAGTCCGGCAGCTTCTGGTCCCTGAGGTTCCCCGGCGAGAGGTTCACCGACACGCCCACGTCCAGGCCCGCGTCGTGCCACTCGCGACAATCGCGGATCGCCGCGGCCAGCACCCAGCGCGAGATCTTGTCCATGAGATCGCCGCTCTCGGCCAGCGGCAGGAATTCGTCCGGCAGCAGGAGCCGCCCGTCCTGGTGCTGCCAGCGCAGGAGCGCCTCCACCCGCACCGGCTTGCCGTCCGCCACCGCGATCTCCGGCTGATAGTGCAGCCGCATGTGGCGGTCGTCGATGCTGGAGCGCAGCTCGTTGGCGAGCTGGATGCGCGCCGGCGAGTGGGAATCCTGCTGCGAGTCGTAGGTCATGATGCCGGCGCGGCTGGCCTTGGCCGCATACATGGCCACGTCCGCGCGCCGCATCAGCGTGATGGCATCGCTGCCGTGGTCGGGGCACTGCACGATGCCGATGCTGGCACCCACCACCAGCTGCTGGCCTTCGATCAGGAACGGCAGTTCCAGTGCTTCCAGCAGTTGCGCCCCGAGACGCGGCGCATCCTCGGGCCCGCCGAGGCGTTCCAGCAGCACCGCGAACTCATCGCCGCCCAGGCGCGCGATGGTATCGGTGGAGCGCAGGTTGGCCCGCAGGCGCGCCCCCACTTTAGCCAGCAGCACGTCGCCGGTGTAGTGGCCGAAGGTATCGTTGATCTCCTTGAACCCGTCCAGGTCCAGGAACAGCAGCGCGAACGGCCGGCCCTGGCGCCGCATGGCGAGGATCCCCTGCTCGATGCGGTCGTGCAGCAGCACCCGGTTCGGCAGGCCGGTGAGGTCGTCGTGCAGCGCCTGGTGGCGCAGCGCGTCCAGGTGCGCCTTGCGGTCGCTCACGTCGCGCAGGATCGCGATCCAGTACTTCCCGACCTCGCCGTGGTCCGCGGGCATCACGTGCGCCTCCAGCGCGAAGCGCGAGCCATCCTTGCGCAGCGCCGCGAACTCCGCCTCGTACGGCAGCCCGCGCCGCATGCAGTCGCAGAGGGCCTCCACCGTGGCCTCATCTTCCGCCACGCAGAGGCTGCGCATGGTCGCGCCGACCGCGTCCGCCTCCGTGTGCCCGGTGATCTGGGTGAAACCGCGGTTCACGAACGTGATGCGCGGCTCGCCTTCCTCGGCCTGCTGCATGATCACGAAACCCTCGGCCGCGTTCTCCACCGCCGAGCCCAGGAGCCTCAGTTGGCCGGTGGCCTGCTCCAGTTCGCGGGTACGCTCCTGCACGCGCCGCTCGAGGCGGTCGTTGGCCTGCCTGAGTTCCTCCTCCAGGCGCTTACGTTGGAAGAACTCCGGCACCGGGGCCGGCGCGCGCGCGACGCCGGTGGCAGCGGCATGCTGGCGCGCGTGGCGCTTGAGGTGCTCCTCGATGCGCGAGGGCGGCGCCATGATGAATCGGCACTGCTCGCCGCCTGCGGCCAGGCACTCGATCTCCACCGCCACCAGCGGCAGCCCGAAGCTCTCCTCGCACCAGCCGGAGGAGTAGCCGGCGTTCATCACGCACACCGGCGCGTCGCTGCGCCGGTTCTTGGCCAGCCAGGAGTGCGACTCGAACGAAAACGGGTGGTCGTAGAGGAGGAAATAGTCCTCGTCCGGCGAGGGACGCGACTCGGGCGAGATATCCACGAACGCCCAGCCCGAGAACGCGAAGTGGATGGGTCCCGCCGAGAGGTTGTCGATCGGGTCGCTCACCGCCATCTTCTGCTGGAAACTGCGGGCGTCGGCCTTGCCGAGCGCGTGCGCCAGGTCGAACAGCAGGTTGTTGGCGACGCTGCGCGCCTCCTCCTTCCCCTTGTCCTGATAGAGCTTGGTGACCATCTCCACGAACTCGACCGAGAGCGAGGCCGCGCGCAGCAGCACGTAGCGCTCGCCGGCGATGGAGATGGTGGCGGTGTCGGGCTGCTCGACGCGGTTGGAGAAGTAGCGCGTCACGTACTCCTGCGCGCGCAGGAACGGCGTCTCGAACTGTTCGGGGACCTTGACGCTGGTGAGCCTGGCGCGCCCCTTCGCGCCCGCGCCGGCCCGGAGCTTCGCCAGCTCCGCCTCCAGCGCCGCGATGCGAGCCACTGTGTCCTTGACCGGGCGGCGGCGCTTGGCGCCACGCGCGGTCTGGGTCACGCGCTTCTTCTTCATACTCGTGCAGCGGCCGCGCTTTCGCGCGTGCGCCTCCCCATATACCGCCGGCCCCCAGCGTGCCTTGTACGGCTGTCATCATGGTCCGGGAGCCGCTCTTGCGGACACTATAACCCTTCCCCTCAGGCGCTGGCGGCCTCCGCATCCGGCGCGGGGCTGCGGCCCACCACCTGGTTGCGGCCGCCGTGCTTGGCCTGCAGCAGCCGCTGGTCCGCGCGCGACAGCAGCACGTGCGCCAGGGTACCGTCGTCCGGATATACCGCGACGCCGGCGCTCAGGGTGAACGAGATGGGGTGCTCAGGCGGTCCCACCACGAGCCGCGCCACCGCGAGGCGCATGGCCTCGGCCTTGGCGAACGCCGCCTCGGCGCCGGTGTCGTGCAGCAGCAGCACGAACTCCTCGCCGCCGAAGCGCACCACCACGTCGCTCTCCCGCAGGCTGTCCTGCAGCGTGCGCGCCAGCACCTTCAGCACCGCGTCGCCGGCCGCGTGGCCGTGACTGTCGTTGATCTGCTTGAAGTGGTCCGCGTCCACCACCACCACCGCGAAGCGCTGCTGGTAGCGCCGCGCGCGTTCGATCTCGTAGCCGAACAGCGTGTCGAAGTAGCCGCGGTTGAGCAGGCCGGTCATGGGGTCGCGGATGGCGCGGTTCACCAGGCGCTGCGAGCGCACCACGTAGGCGTAGCTGATGAACACCGCCGAGGCCATCAGGATCACGCGCGTCCACTGGTCGGCGCCGCTGAAGGCGCCATTGTAGCTGCTCTGCCGGTACAGGGCCGCCACGTCGTAGTGGGTCGCGACGTACCCCACCAGTGCGCCGTACTGCAGCACCACGAAGCCGCCCACCAGGATGCAGATGCGCCGGTCCTGGCGCAGGCTCATGGCCGCCAGCACCAGGAAGTACACTTCATAGGTGATCTTGTCGTTCACCCCGTCCAGAGGGTTGCCCACGATCACGAACAGCATGAGCGCCAGGGTCACCAGCGAGCCGTCGAAGATGGAGGTCAGGAAGCCCAGCCAGGGCTGGTAGGAGCGAAAGCGCAGGTAAGCCAGTACCGCGAGGCCGAAGATCATGGCCAGCACCGTGACCACGAAGCCCCAGATGTTCTCCGGGTTGGAAGGGTTCTCGATCAGGCGCCAGACCGGGGTGATGAGCAGCAGGGCCACCACCACCACGCGCACCAGCGCCACTTGGCGTTCGCCCTCGCCGCCGGCCAGCAGCATGGCGGCGTCGGGACGCTTCCAGAAATCACGCCAGAACTTGCCCATGGACCCCTTCCGGAAACCTCACGGATGAGCCTATCCGTGGCTGGCGATAGTGTCGGACCGGTTCCCTATCCCTTCCGATACTATAGACAAGTGCCCAGGACGGCGCGATGGGGAATTTCCCCGGACCCCTGCGGTCCTAGTCCTACACCCGCGCCCCCGCGGGCACCATCAGAACCACAAGGGTTACCATGGACGTCCGACCCCTCGTTACAGGCCTCCTTCTCATGTCCGTCTCCATCACCGCGGTCGCCGCCGCCCCCGAGCGCATCGTGCTGCCGGGCGGCGTGGTACCCCTGCACTATGCCCTCACCCTCACGCCGGACGCGGAGAAGCTCGCGTTCACGGGCGCGGTGCAGATCGACCTGGACGTGAAGCAGGCCACCCGCAGCATCCAGCTCAACGCCGCGGACCTCGCATTCACCAAGGTCAGCCTCTCGGGCACGGGCGAGACCCCCTCCGTCACCTTCGATGGTGAGCACGAGACCGCCACTTTGAGCTTCAAGTCGCCGGTGAGCGCCGGCCGCCACCGCCTGGACATCGAGTACACCGGCAAGATCAGCCAGCACCCGGCGGGGTTCTTCGCTCTCGACTATGACACCGCCAGCGGCAAGCGGCGTGCCCTCTTCACCCAGCTCGAGAACTCCGACGCGCGGCGCGTGCTCCCCTGCTGGGATGAGCCCGGCATCAAGGCGAGCTTTACCCTCACCGCCGTGGTGCCGGCGGCCGAGATGGCCCTCTCCAACACGCCGGTGGCCAAGACCACGCCGCTGGCCGGCGGCCTCGCCCGGGTCGAGTTCGCTCCCACCCCGAAGATGTCCTCGTATCTCCTCTTCTTCGGCCTAGGCGACTTCGAGCGCATCTCGAAGAAGGTGGATGGCGTGGACGTGGGCGTGGTGGTGAAGCGCGGCGACGCGGACAAGGCCAGGTTCGTGCTGGACGCGGCGGTACAGCTGCTGCCCTACTACGAAGATTATTTCGGCGTGAAGTACCCGCTCGCCAAGCTCGACCTCGTGGGCGGCCCGGGCCAGAGCCAGTTCTTCGGCGCCATGGAGAACTGGGGCGCCATCTTCTCCTTCGAGCGCGCGCTCATCCTCGACCCCAAGATCTCCACCGAGGAGGACCTGCGCCGCGTCTACATCATCACCGCCCACGAGATGGCGCACCAGTGGTTCGGCGACCTCGTGACCATGGCATGGTGGGACGACCTGTGGCTCAACGAGGGCTTCGCCTCCTGGATGGAGTACAAGGCCACCGACCACTTCCACCCCGAGTGGAAGCCCTGGCTCCAGTCGGTGAGCGCCAAGGAGAACGCCATGCGCCTGGACGCGCGCGACGGCAGCCACCCCATCGTCACCCCCATCTACGACGTGCTGCAGGCAAGCCAGGCCTTCGACAGCATCACCTACTCCAAGGGCCAGGCCATCGTGCGGATGCTGGAAGCCTACGTGGGCGAGGACGCGTTCCGCGCGGGCGTGCGCACGTACATGAAGGCCCACGCCTATGGCAACACCGTCACCGACGACCTGTGGCGCGAGCTGGACAAGGCCTCGAAGGAGAGCATCACGCGGGTGGCGCACGACTTCACGCTGCAGGCCGGCATCCCGCTGGTGCAGGCGGACTGCAACGAGACCGGCCTGCGCCTCACGCAGGCGCGCTTCACGGCGGACGGCGCCGGCCAGCCCGCCGGCAACTGGCACGTGCCGGTCAACATCGCGTCAGTGGACGGCACGCCGCTCTGGCACGGCTTCGTCTCGGCGGACAAGCCGGTGGACGTGCCGCTCGAGTCCGGCGTGGTGCCGCTGGTGAACGCGGGGCAAGGCGGCTACTACCGCGTGCTCTACGACGGCCCGAGCTTCGGCCGCCTCGCGGCGCGCTTCGAGGACCTCTCGCCCACGGACCAGCTTGGCCTGCTCAACGATAGCCAGGCGCTGGGCTATGCGGGCTACGAGTCGCTGACGGATTTCCTGCAGCTCACCCGCCACGCCTCCGCGAACCTGGACCCCATGGTCACCCGCACCCTGGTGGACCAGCTCGAGGAACTGGACTCCTTATATGAGGGGCTGCCGGGCCAGGCCGCGTTCAAGGCTTACGGCCGCAAGACGCTGGCGCCCGTGTTCGCCAAGGTGGGCTGGGACGCGAAGCCGGGCGAGGACCAGAACATCACGCTGCTGCGCAGCGACCTGCTCGGCGCCCTGGGCAAGTTCGACGACCCGGACGTGGTGAAGGAAGCCCGCGCCCGCTTCGCCAGGTACCTCAAGGACCCGGAGAGCCTGAACGCGGACCTGCGCCAGTCGGTGCTCGACATCGTGGCGGACCATGCGGACGCAGCCACCTGGGACCAGCTCCATGCGCTCGCCAAGGCCGCCACCTCCAACCTCGAGAAGCGCCAGCTCTACGTGTACCTGGGCTCGGCCCACGACCCGGCACTAGTGCAGAAGGCGCTCGCGCTCAGCCTCACGGAGGAAGTCCCGGCCACCACCCGCCCGGCGATCCTCGCCGCCACCTCGAACTATTACCCCGAGCTCGCGCTGGGTTTCCTCTCGGCCCACGAGAAGCTGTTCGAGAGCCTCATCGAGCCCGCGAGCCGCAACCGCTTCGGGCCGCGCCTCGCCGCCAACGGCCGCGATACCGCCATCATCGCGAAGCTCAGGGCCTATGCGGAACACAACATCCCCGAGTCCGCGCGGCGTGACGTGACCAAGGCCGAGGCGGCCATCACCGAGAACGCGCGCATCCGCGAGAAGCGCCTGCCGCAGGTGGACGCATGGCTCAAGACCCACACCGACTGAGGTGGCCTTGAAGGAGACGCGGCTCACGCCGTACCTGCCGGCGGCGGTCTTCACGCTGCTGGCGGTGTGGTTCGCCTGCCTCTACTGGCTGCTCATCAGCCTCGCCCAGGAAGGCCGGCTGCCCTTCGCCATGGGGCCGTTCGACTTCTCGCTGGTGGGCAACTCCATCCCCGGCCTGCTGCTGGGCGCGGCACTGCGGATGTTCGGCCCGGCGCTGGCAGCGGCGCTCACGCTGGCCTACTTCCAGGGCAAGCCGGGCCTCGCGGGATGGGGGCGCAGCCTCGTCCGCTGGCGCGTCCCGGGGCGGCTCTATCTCCTGGCGTTCCTGGGGCCGCTCGCGGTGAGCGCGCTCATCGTGGCCGCGGGCTATCCCCAGGGGCTGCTGCAGTTCGAACCCGCGCAGGTTCACCCGCTCAAGTTCGTGCTGCTCTTCTTCCTGATCGCCGTGTTCGATGGCCCCCTGGGAGAGGAGCCGGGCTGGCGCGGCCTGCTGCTGCCGGAACTGCTCAAGCAGCTCTCGCCGCTCAAGGCCGGCCTCGCGGTGGGCGTGGTCTGGTACCTGTGGCATATCCCGCTCTATCTCGCGGACGGCAAGGCCCTGCATCCGATGGTCTTCCTCGTGAACGTATTGAGCCTCTCGGTGGTGTTCACCTGGTTCTACATAAAGTCCGGCCGCAGCACGCTCCTCGCCATCCTGCTGCACACCAGCACCAACTACGCCCTGTTCCTCATCATCAAGTGCTTCACGCTGCCCCACGGCATCGATACACTGCAGCTCATCTATGACGCCATCCTGGTGCTGGCCGCCACCGCGGCCGCACTGGACATGCGCGGACCCAAGAGGCTCGCGCCGGCGGCGGTCTAGCAAAGGATCAAGTCGATGCGTCTACCGATGTTGCTGGCCGGGCTCCTGGCCGCATCCTCCGCCTCTGCGGGCGAGCAACTGCGCCTGAGCGGCGGCACCACCTACGACCGGGATGACGCCAACAGCACGTACGGCTGGGAGCTGGACTACGGCCACGGGCTTGGCGAGCATGTCCGCGTGACCGTGGGCTGGCTCAACGAGGGCCATCAGGACAACGATCATCGCGACGGCTTCACCGCGCAGCTCTGGGCACGCGCCTACCCCTTCGAGCACCTGGCGGTGGCTCTCGGCGCCGGGCCTTACCTCTTCTTCGACACGGCGAGGGATGAGGCGCATCCCACGTTCTCGCGGTACGACAACAGCCACGGCCTGCGGCCCATCTACAGCGCCGAGATCACCTGGTTCGTGGGCCAATCCTGGCTCGTGTACCTGCGCACCAACCGCATCGAGGCGGGCGCGCATGACTCGACCATGCACATCATCGGCATCGGCTACCGGTTCGACGAGCGCCCCGTCGGCGCATCCTTTGCCGGGGGAACCGGCACCCATCAGGTCGAAGTCTTCCTGGGGCGAACCACCCTCAACAGCTTCGCGCCCGAGCGCTCCACCGCCTACTCGGTGGATTACCGGCATGCCCTGACGCCCTATGCCGAGTGGACGCTGGGCTGGCTGAACGAAGGCGGCAACGAGATCATCCGCCGCAACGGCATCACCAGCCAGCTCTGGCTCGTGCATCCGCTGCCGCTGGACGGGTTCACGCTCGGCATCGGCGCGGGGGCTTACGTGGTGGTGAACCAGGAGAACCAGGTCTTCGTGCTGAACGGCAACGGTAAGCCGGTGCGGGTGGGCGACGACGACGACCGCCTGGCGGGCATCGTCAGCCTCACCGCGAGCTACGACTTCACCCCACGCTGGACGGCGCGCGCCTCCTTCAACCGGCTCCTGACGCGCTATGACCGGGACGCGGACGTGCTCCTGCTCGGCGCCGGCTACAGGTTCTGACCTTGCCCCAAGCCGCCTGGCTACCCGCTGCGCGATATGGAAAATGTCCCTCGTCCGCCACGGCAGCATCGCGCGTCACATCATTGACCGCGAAGGTTTTTCCGCCACGGCCGCCCGTCCCCTTTTGGACTTGGTCTCCGGCAGGCTCGGGCGTAGCGGACATATCGTGCGCCCCTGTGACTTTGGCACGCAAAGTATGTGACCGGGTTCGCAGTTAGCAGCGCGTTACACGCGTAGGGTCCACACCCTGCGCGCAAAACGCAGCAGCACATCCAGGATGTGCGACGACTCCATGCAACGTGGAGCCGGGGGCGGTTTATGCAATCTCTAATAAACCCCGGAGGAAGCACCATGACCCCGAGCCTAGCACTACGTACCCAGCCGAAAGACTTCGTCACCCATGTACGCAGCAAAGACGGTTCAAGGAGTGAATCCAAGTTCGAGAAGGAAGTGATCCTGCCGGCCCTGGACCAGCAGGACGTCTGCCTGCACGCCTGGGCCGATGCGCGCTTCGCCGTGGAGAACATGGCGGAACACGCCCAGTTCTTCGCCCTGCAGATGCCGCAGGAACTGGCGCCGCGCGAGCACGACCAGGCCGAGCAGTTCGAGGTGAAGTTCAAGGCCCTGCTCGCCAAGATCGCCGCCGAGGGGCCGCCGCAGGCCGATGCGGTCAAGGCGTTCTGCGAGACGGTGATCAAGGAGATCAAGCCCTTCATCGCGTTCAAGGAAGCCTGCCGCGAGGCCCAGGCCAGCGGCAAGCTGTACTGCCTGATCTGGCCTCTCGCCTTCGAGCACACCCAGCGCGAGGCGCAGCGCTGGTGCCGACGCCTGCAGGGCTTAGGGCTCGGCGACGCGGAGTTTGACCGCGCAGAGGTCAGCACTTTCTGGACCGGCAGCATGGATGAGGACTGCCGCTTCATCGCCCACCTGCTGGACCCGGAGGAGTACGCCCTGATCGACGCCTGCATGAAGACCAGCAGCGTGTTCCGCCACCTGAACCGCGGCGGCACCGGCGGCGTGGTCGCGTCCCTGGTGGGCGAGCCGGGCTCGGTGGTCGTCTCCCTGGTCAAGAACCAGGCGACCTATGAGATCCTGAGCTGCGCCGAGGCCATCCTGGACCTCAAGACCAAGCTCTGCCGCGACATCGAGGGCGGACGGGTCAAGAGCATGATGATCCCGGCCATGGCGGACCACCTGCGCCGCGAGTCCATCAAGTTCGTGGACGAGCTGAAGAGAGCGGTGTAAGCAAGCGGTTGGATGGGTAGTTGCATCGGCGGCCTGAAAGGGCCACGGTGCAACTACCTAGCCTTGCTCATGGGCTTCCCGCGCGGATAAGGCCTATACTGGCTCCTTCACCTGAAGGAACGCCACGTGGCCAAAGCCAATTACAAGTTCGACAAGCGCCAGCGGGACCTCGCCAAGCAGAAGAAGAAAGACGAGAAGCTGGCGAAGAAAGCCGCCAAGAAGGCCGCGGCGGCCGCGGGCGAGAGCGCCGGCGCCGCGCCCGAAGACGTGCCCCACTAGCCTTTTCCTCTAAGCCTCGTCTTCCGAGGCCGCCGTCACCTGCGGCAGGCCATCCTCATCCACTGTCACCCTCAGGTTGATGGGCCGGCAGCAGACCTGGCAATCCTCGATATAGCTCTGTTCGTCCACCGACAGATCCACCAGGATCTCGATGGGTTCGCCGCAGTACGGGCATGTGATGGAGGCGGGTTCCGTGGCGTTCAGCATCGGACGGCTCCTTACATTGAAAGGCCCGTCCCAGGTCGTCGCGGGTCGCTACGTTGCCTGGCTGGCGGGCCGTTGGTGGTAAGTCACCAGTGCTGTAAGCGGACGTGGCATCTAGGCCATCTGGCGCGGGGAGCACCCGCCCATGCGGAGCTTGGGAGTCCGCCGTCCGTACTTTGAAGTATAGTCCGCGCCCGGAAAATTACCTGGCCCGGGAAATGCCCTTCACAGTGAGGCTAGTGAAGGGTGCCATCAGCACGCTGCTGTGCTTCCCGGCAAGCCACATGGGTGGTCCTGAAACAGAAACCGACCGTGAAGTGCATCCGCTGGCCTGCCAAGCTCGGGATGAGCGGTGCCCGCACGCGTGAGACCTGCTTTACGACGGAATCACCCAACCTCTTGATGTCGTCGTTATAGAGGACTTCGACGTCGGAGATCATGCCATCCAGATAGGAGAATCCGACCATGACATAGCCGTGGTCTCCCGACCATTCCTCTCTCAATGCCGGCATCGCCTGATTCGTGACAGCCTGCCTCATGACGCTGGCGATATCCTCCGTGCTCGGCATCAGGGTGATCTCTACCTGGATATCGCGGGCCTCCATCTTCTCAGGGCCCTCTGCTTCCGGCAAAGGCAGATAGCGGATCTGGGACGTGATGTTGCGATCCACCTCCGGGTTACCGGAAGACTCGACGATGCCGACGGACGTAAACTTGCCATCCACGTAACTGATCCCAACCGTCGCCTTGAAGGCTTTTCGGTCGCCGCCCTGGATCACCCAGGGATAAGCGAGATGCAGGGACTGCTTGAAGGTCTCAAGCCAGGCCGGGTCTTCCCAATAAGGTCCAGCCGGCGCACTCGCGCAGCCGATCATGGCCAGCAGAATAAGTCCCGTGAGAGACAACTTCGATGGCATTTCCTTCCCCTAACTCAGCTCACGGTTACGAGAGTATTTTGGCCGCTTGTAGACGACTACTGTCTTCTCGAATCCCTCCCCTCCCAGGGCCCAGACCCAGGCCAGCACGCAGAGCACGGTGTCCGTGGCCCAGTAGTTGGTGGTGGCGAGGATCGCCACCAGCAGGCGCGGCGCGAATATCCAGCCCAGCCACCACAGGATGCCCCCGAAGGGCACGCTGGAGAGGAGCAGCGTCAGGCGCGGGAAGAAGAACATGAACAGGATGAACCATAACCCGTGATGGTTCCAGAAACTATCCATGGCTGTCGTGCCCTCTTCTAGCGATGAGTTGGCTTCACCGCCCCCTCGGCGAGGCGGTGAAGCGCATGCCTGTCAGTGGTGGCGGCCCAGACCGGCGAGGCCAGCGGCGGCACCCACGAAGATGATCAGCACGTACAGGCAAAGCATCACGATCATCAGGATGCCGGCGAACTTCCAGAAGGCCTTCTGGTTCTTGAGGGCGTCTTCCAGGGCGCCCTGGCCGACGCTGGGGATCAGCGAGATGGCCTTGGCGTAGCGGAGTAGATAGAGGCAGGGCATGAGGTAGATGACCGCCAGCACGATATAGAGGAGGCCGAACACCCGTCCGAAATTCGCCGGCATGCCGCTTTGCGCCGGCAGCGCGGAGAACGCCAGGGTGGCGATCAGCCCGAAGAAGATCATGAGGCCGGTGAACACGAATCCTACGATGGCGAGGAACTTCACCCACGGCCGGGTGGCGTTCAGGTAGCCCAGCGCACTCTCAGAGACGACGATCTGGTCAGCCATTGCAGTTCTCCCCGTTTGTTTGTTTTAGAAAAATTTAGGCGTCACCAGCTCACTCGACGGTCAGTTCGTATTCGATGTCCTGGATCATATGCCCGTAGTCCGGTGTAGAACTGTTGTATCTGCCGCCGAACTTGATCAGGTGGCGCCCCTTGCTCAAGGGTTTCAGCATGAGCCAGAACCCGTCGGTCGCCGAGGGGTATCCCGAATAAGGCTGCTGGTCTTCGGGAAGACGCGCGAAGATATCGAAGCAATCGTGCGTGGAGACCCGGAACCGCTTAAGGCCCTCGATGGACACGCCATCCACGGAGGCGAAGAGGTCCATGGCCGTGTCGTTGTCCAGCTCTGCATACTCCTGCGCGTCTGCACAGGTGAAATTCAAGGGGGTTGAACCCGGACCGGGAAAATAGACCATGTTGATGATGGGAAAGAACAGGGACTTGCCCGCGGGGATGGTGCAGGCCCGGTGGATCTTCGACGTGCCGTAACCTCCCGCCAGGAACCACACCGGACCCTGCTGATCCTGCGCGCAGTCCGCGCCCGTCTCATCCTGGATGGGACTCTTCTCCAGCGGCACTGACTCCGCCCACTGCCACCAGTCCTCGACCAGCCTCAACGAAACCTTGGGAGACACGACTTCGACCATCGAAGGCGGCACGTCGGCGAATCCAGCCAGCGGGGCCATGCCCAGCAAAGCCAGCCCAAAGAACCCCATCATTCCTTTGACGTATCGCATGCGTGGACCCCTTTCCAAGATTCGACGATAACAGCTGCCGAAATCCATGACAATTTCGTGGCGAAGCCCCCTAGGAAATGCAGGTGGTAAGCCCGCGGCTGCCTTAGCCAGACAGCATGCTGACCATGGAATGAAGGAATAGATAGTCCCTCCCCCTGAATCCGGGGAAGGGCACGTGGGATGGAAAACGCAGCCTGCCCTAAGTAAGCGTGGAGAGAAGCTTGTCCAGCTGCGCGAACTGCTCGTGCCAGGCCTCATCCATCTCCAAGGTGGCGTCGCAGGCTTCCTTGGAGGGATAGAGCTCGTGCAGGACCACTCGC
Organism: Gammaproteobacteria bacterium; assembly: GCA_036383255.1. Taxonomy (NCBI): domain Bacteria; kingdom Pseudomonadati; phylum Pseudomonadota; class Gammaproteobacteria; species Gammaproteobacteria bacterium. The sequence goes on from DASVOS010000011.1 coordinate 110,715, forward strand.
GTCTTGCCGCCCTTCTCTTCGAAGGTCAGCGTGGTGACGTTGCCGCCGCCCTCTTCCTCGTTGGTCCAGACCATGCGGGCGTCCGGTATCACTTCGCTGTACTTGCCGAAGAACACCATGGGATTTGGGAACTGGGGATGACTGAACTCGAGACGGTAGCCGCCGCCGGTGCGGACATCCAACTCGCAGGAAAGCAAGGTCATGCCAGCGGACTTGGGCACCCACCAGCGCCTGAAGAGCTCGGGCTTGGTCCAGGCCTCGAACACGATGTGTGCGGGCGCGTCGAAGGTCCGGGTTACCACTAGTTCGCGGTCACCTTTTCGTTCGACCTTCGTATCGCCTTTCATTTCCGCTTCTCCTTTCTCTTCAATTCTTCGATGACGTCATCCAGCTCGCTGAAGCGCGCTTCCCAAAGCTGCCGGTAGCGCTCGATCCAGGCGGCTTCTTCCTCAAGCCGCCGCCGGCCAAGCTTGCAGGTGCGAACTCGCCCGACCTTCTCGGTGACCACGAGCCCCGCCTGCTCCAGGACGCTGACGTGCTTCTTCATGCCCGTGAGGGTCATGTGGAACTTCTCGGCCAGGTCCGTGATGGAAGCGTCCCCGCGTACCAGCTGTTCCAGGACCCCGCGCCGGGTGGCGTCCGAGAGGGCCGAGAACGATGCGTCGAAACGAGTACTGCTATACTGAACCATATAGTTCAGTATATAGCAGGGGCCGCAGCCATGCAAACGGTAGCTAAGGCTTGGTGACCAGGTAGGCGATCCAGAGGCTGGATACCCCGAGACCGTAGACGGCAAAGGCACCGAGGGCCAAGGCCGGTGCGAGCCGCCGCTCCGCCGCGGGCGTGGCCTCCCGGGGGTAGCCGCGCAGGAACAGGTGGCTGACCGTGAACGCCAGGGCCATGCCGCCCACGACATCCGCCACGTAATGTTGCTTGGTATAGAGGGTCGAGAGGGACACCAGCGTCGCCCAGGCGAAGGCGACCATGCCGGTGCGCCGATGGACCTTATGGCAGCAGCTGGCGGCCAGATAGCACTGGGCCACGTGCAAGGAAGGGAAGCAGTTGTAGCTGACGTCGGAGTCGTAGAGCCCGCGCATCACCGCGTCGGTGAAGCCGCCGCCGAGCACATCCGCGTGCACCGGCGCCGCGGTGGGATAGAGCAGGAACACTGCGAAGGCGGTGAGCCAGGTGGTCAGGTACATCCAGACGACCCGCCGGACCAGCTCCTGCTGGTGCACGACGAAGACCGGCAGTAGCGCCGCGAGGAACAGGGACAGATAGACCAATGACCAGGCAGGAACCAGGGGGAACAGCGCATCCAGCCGAGTCTCGGGCCGGTATGTGTGGCCATGGGCTACGAACGCGCCTATCACCAAGTAGAAGGGGATGATCGCGAACAGCGCGACCATCGGGAGCGTAAGGCGTTGCGGACGCAGGAACAACGTACGGGCAGCCCGGACGTCGTCCAGGAACCCGGATATGAACGAAGATTCAGCTAGCTCCACCCACTCTCTCCGAATGTCTCATAAGCTACTGCGTCTTCCCGAAACCCAATTCAGCTTGAGCGTATTTATGCTCCCACGCATCAAATACCTTGTCCTTCTCGGGATCGAAATCCCCGGTCAAATGTTCCCCATCGAAGGTGCCTGTCCATCTGCCATAGGCCTGGTAGAACAGTACCAACTCATGATCACTATCCCGAAACAACAGACCAACCGTCTGATCCTTGGTTGAGGGATACATGAGGCTGTTTAGACCTCGCATCCAGATATCATCGTCTTTGAATATATCCGCCAACTCATCCCGCGCATCCTTGCCAAGCAGTCGCATATGCGCATCATCCCGGTGCGGTTCCAGTGGTGTCACTACAGGAAAAATATAGACCTCCTGCGCTGATTTGATGAAATGCAGGGGCTGCTTCAATTCAGGAAGACCCTGACCAAACGCATCCCAACAAGGGTGCTCTGTATGATCCGTCCACACGCACTTCGTGCGTTTGGCAGTAAACCAACCCAAATCCCTATTTGCTTCATAGCCGTGCATTTCGTCCCCGCTGACCACCACCAGTTCCGAACTCTTCACGCCGATATCTCTTAACGCGGTGATTGCTTGAAGGACATCGGCAACGGATACGGAATCCAGGCGACCAGATACCGGAACACCCTCGATATTGGCCGGTCCAGCGGGGATATCTTGATGCCAACCGGGCGGTGGCTCGCTAGCGAGTGCCTGGGTCGTCAGAAAAGCAAATACGAGAATGAAATACTTGCGCATGAGTTAATTAGAACACATTGGTAATGAGCCAGCGGGTGCCATCCACCAGATCCCTGACCTGGAGCTTGGTTGGGGCCTCCCCTTCCGCGCGGGAGCGAGTATCTATCTCCGCGAGCCAGATGGCCTGCGCGTGGACCGGGACGTCGAAGATTTTCGCGGTGTGGAGCGCATCTATATATTCCCGGAGCAGAGGGGTCTGCTTACGGAACTTGAGCTTGTGCTTGGCGGCGAGCTTGCGGAGGTAGATCTCGAGCACCGTGCCGGCGAGGACGCCGGCGGCGCGCTCGTTGATGGCGATGAGGCCGCGGGCGGTCTCGAGGAGCGCGAGCTGCAGGCCGCGCTCGGCCTGGTCCTCGGATTCGATGGAAGACCATGCCAGGCGGTCCGTGATGGACTTCAGGATCGCGAGCTGGTTCCTGAAGCCTCGGAGGGTATCCGGGCGGGGATCGAAGTCCTCATCCACGGTCTCCCGGCCCCGGAAGTAATCCTGGATCACGTAAGCGCCCGTATTGAAATACGCGTACTTCGGGTCCGTGAAGTAGTACGACTGGAATTCCCAGTACCGATCCAGCGCGAGCTGCTTCATAAGAGGTAGGGCGCGGGAATACCAAGATTGATAGCCTTCCTCAAAGGACACCCCCTCCTCCTTGTCGGCGAATGCCTTTGCTAGGGCCTTCCCTTCCTTGTGCAACGTCTCCAGCTGCTTCCTGGCTTCCTCTTCTGTGATCATCGGCGGCTCCCATCTCTAAAAGACAGGATGCTGGCCGCGCTTCATTTGAATGGATAGCCCCTCCTCCACTGCTCAGGGATGAGGGGCTAGTTATATGAATCTTTTATGACAGTGGGGAGGGGATTGCGCGGTCCAGGAAGTCGTGATCTGTCCCCGACCGTTTACCCTGGGAAGTGGCCGAACGAGCGATCGTCAATTCTCTCCCGCGCGGAGCTCCCACTCGTAGATCTTCTTCTGCACCGCATCGGCGTTGTCAGCGTGGGGCACCAGCAGCAGATAGCGCTTCATCTCATTGGATGCCCACCCATAGTCGCCGACTTCGGCCAGCACCAGCGCGACGTTGAAATGTCCCTGCGGCCACCAGGGCGAAGCGGCGAGCGCGCGGCAGTACAACTCCACGGCTTGAATGTTATTCTTCTGACGCACCGCGTCCTCGGCCTGGATGCTGTATTTCTCGGTCTCAGGACCGATCGCAGGCGGAGTGGCCTGAGCACGATAGTCCGCCGCAATCTTCTCGAAGGCCACGTCGTCTGGAATCGCCGGCGTGGCGGGCGCCGATTGCTTCAGATAGAACAGGGCATCAAGCAGGCTTCGGGCATTGTCGGACCCCGCATTGCGGTCCGGTATGATGGCCCACTTTGCATCCAGCCAAACAGCGTAAGAATCAGGCCCGCCGGTATAGAAGGTGTCCTGCATCTTGGGCTGCAGGGCGGCAAACTGGAAACGATAGGGCTTGTTGTCCGTCACCACATCCAGCATGTCCCGGGTGACAATCACCGCCGTGATATGCCCGCCACCCTGGCCACTACTCCGGCCTGAAAGGCGCGACTCCTGGAAGTCCGGGACGATGCCATACCCGACGGACGCGCGCTTCACGGTGTCGCGGGCATCCTCGAAGCTCATGGACCGAAGCGCCTCCTTGTCGGGCGAGTCAGATACGCTCGTCATACAGCTGCTTAACGCAAGCATGGCCAGCAGCATCGAGACCGATCGAACCTTTCTCACGTAATTCAGCTGCAACATTGAAGTCTCCTGAAATGGTGAAACCACGGCGGCTGAACCTAGCGGTTCTGTGAATAACCGCTGTTGTAGGACTCGAGCCAGTCCACCCGGCAGCCGCCGCTGGCACGCGGATCGTTAAATCCGCTGTTCGGCTTGCCACTGTTGTGATCGAGCTGGCCTTGGCGTGCGGCTTCGTCGAGCCTCATCTTCTGTTGTTTACTGCCCGCGGCGTAGCCGCCGTGGTAGTCGCCCACACAGGCTTGCAGGCGGTCTCCCGGCAGAGTTGCGCAAAAGGTGCCGGCGTTCTGCGAGAAGCATTCGGAAGCATCGTGTAGACCCTTGATGTATGCATCAGAGCGCATAGGAGCCGCCGCCTGCTGCGCCGGGATCGTGGCCCCAGCGTTCCCGCCCATGGGCGCGAGACTGGGGTCGCCGGTGACGCCCATCATATGCAGATCGCCCGACGCGCCGCCGCTCTCGCCGAGCAAGCGCGCCTTGGTCTCATCGGCCTTGCGCGCGGCCTCTGCCGCCCGCTGCTGGTTCTCGGCTTCGGCTGCCGCCTGCTGTGCCGCCTCTTCGCGTTCCCGCTCGGCTTCGGCGGCTGGATCGGGCGTGAGGCCATTGATGAGGATCGCGGCACCCAGGCCCACCACCCCGACGCCGACCTCCTGAGCATCGCTGTTCACGGCGCCTTTCACGAGGGCGCTGGAAGACTGCTGGATCAAGTTGCCGGGATCAGAAGGAGGCGCCGCGGCGGCGCCGGAGCACGTGCGGCTGCCAGAGCCCGTAGTTTCACCAGGACAGATGCAGCCGTCTTGAGCGACCCAGTCGTTATAGTTCGAAGCTGCCCGACCTCCGGAGGCGACGCACTCCTGGAACATCTGCTGCACTTCGGCCTCTTCGCCGTTGCCCCAGGCTGCCGGCGCGCAGAAGACGGCGCCGAGTAGAGCCACAAAAGCCAATTGCCATGGTTTCATGTCTGTATCCCCTCTCAGACATTAATGCGAAGCGCGATGCCTATCGGATGCATCTAATGCCATAGGATAGGTTGAAGCAGACGCTCGACGATAAGCCCCTGATATTGGTCGAATTACGCCGCAGCCAACCAAGGGATGCGGTATTGGGGAGATAGTGCGGTTCAGAAAAACTGGTCTGCCACTTCGCTCCGCTAGGTCTCTTTTTCAGATTGGGCATGCACGTGCGCCCTACCCTCGTCATCCACCGTGACCGTCATGTGCATGGGCCGGCAGCAGACCTGGCAATCTTCAATGTAGCTCTGCTGCTCCACCGAAGGATCGACCAGGACTTCGATGGTCTCGCCACAGTAGGGGCAGGAGATCTCGAAAGATTGGGTCTCGATTAAAGGCAATGGCCTACCTCGCCAGAGGGAGTCGCGGCTCAAGGAACCGTGGTATGGGGCCTATTATTCGCTACGGATTTGCGCTGATATATTTCCGTCCGCCGTCGGAGCGGCTTGCGCCGCGCAACCCAGCAAAGTAGCCAGTGCTAACACTATCGATCTGAGCCTATCCACGAACCTCTCCCGATTCCTCATTGTTTTAGTCCATATCGCGCATACCGAACCGTGCCAGGTATCCAGCACATCAGCCACCTACAAAAGAGTTCTTTGGTGGACCATTTAGCCCTTATAGATACCCATCAGCCTCTAGCCCGCAAATAAATGTGTCTGTCCCCTAGTGTTCCCTAGGTGTGCCAAGGCATCGGGGAGGGGCTATATGCCTATGATTGGAATGTTTATCATTAGCCATTAAGGCAAAAAACGGCTTAATTCGCATAATTTATGCTGTTTTTTTACATTTAATGAGTTATTTTTGTACAATTTTGACTTTAACTGCTACATTTAAGCGGTCACAACTGAGATCACCACAATGCTACTCCGATTTGGCACCTCCAACGCTGGTTCTATTAAGGACTATCAAGAGCTTTCATTAGCAGCTTCATCCCTATCCGATGAAGGCGGCCAGGTATTCGAGACTTCGCATGCGAAACACGGAGTGCTCCCAGTAGTAGCGCTATACGGAGCAAATGCATCTGGCAAATCAACAATACTTAGAGCCATTCAATTTTTGCGCAGCGGCGTCGTCAAATCTCACAAGACTGGCGACTCCGAAACTGAAACGGGACGCGAGCCATTCCTGCTGGATAAGAAGTTTCGTCTCGAACCATCTCAGTTCGATTGTGATTTCTTGCTGAACGATGTTCGTTATCACTATGGATTCATCGTGGACGACAAGAAAGTGCACGAAGAGTGGCTTTATGCTTATCCGCAGAAGCATCGACAGATTTGGTTTCATAGAAATAGAGAAAAGGGGTTCCTGTTCGGAAGAGAGTTGAAGGGGAAAAACAAAACTATTGAAGCTCTAACTAGAGACAATAGTCTTTTCCTTTCAGCTGCTGCTCAAAATAACCATGAGCAGTTGACTCCAATTAGTGAGTATTTCCAGAAGAAATTCAGATTTCTCCTTGATCACGAACTGCCAAACGAAATTGTTCTTGCGGATAGATTGAAAGATGAAAAGGTGAGAAACGCCGTAGTAGGCATTTTGCGATTTTCAGATCTTGGCATCACCGGCGCACGAGTTGATGATCAGGAAATCGATAAGCGAAAGCTAAAAATGTACAAAGATCTGTTCAAAGTCGTCGCCAAGAATACTGAAGCTGGAGATGACGAGCTCAAGAAGAGCTTGGATATGATGTCGCATAAGTTCCAATTAAGCCATAAAGGCAAGAATGGAGAAGATATTTATCTAGATTTCAATTCCGAAAGTAGAGGCACTCAAACGCTAATCGCGGTACTACCCGCGGTCTTGAAGACGCTTGCCCTAGGTGACGTATTATTCATTGATGAATTTGATACCAGCATGCATTCATTGGTATCAGCGTTTATTATTCGATTATTTACATCTAAACAATCCAATCCCAATTGCGCGCAACTCGTATTTACGACACACGATACTAATCTATTGTGTGAAAAGCATCTTCTACGCAGGGATGAAATTTGGTTTACCCAAAAAACGAAGGATGGCAGTACTCATCTTTACCCGCTAACCGATATAAAGACTAGGAAGACAGATAATATTGAAAAGGGTTACCTGCAAGGTCGCTTTGGAGCAGTACCTTTTATTGGCGATGTAGAAGCACTATTCGACATTGGTAAAGACGCCTAGCCCGTGAGTAGAAAATATCCTAAATCAGGAGATATTAGGCGACGTGGCGCTAAGTTCGCTCCGCGTGCTCTAGTAATAGCGGTATGCGAAGGCGAGAATACTGAGCCCAGATACTTGAAGGCATTTTCCGCCGAGCACGGCAATCAACTTATCGAAGTAGTGGTTATTGGTGCGGCTGGCGTACCGGGCTCAGTAGTCGATAGAGCAATAGAAGAAAAGAAAAGAGCGGAAAAGGAAGCAAGACGTAGCAAAAATAGCTTCGACAAACTCTTCGAAGTGTGGGCGATATTTGATGTCGATACGCATCCCAATATCGAGAATGCAAAAAATAAGGCTCGTACGCATGGCGTCAAACTTGCTATTTCAAACCCATGCATTGAACTATGGGGTATTTTTCATCTTTCTGACCATGATCGTCCCGATGACGGCGCGGAATTGCAGCGGAAACTACACAAATTGATGCCAAATTACGATAAAGATCGTGGGAAAAGCTTTGACTATGAACTCATGCGCCCGAACTATGAGACTGCAAAAAGACGTTCGGTAGCCAGTTGCAAGAAGAGACGAGAGGAAGCAAATTTGGGTGGCAATCCTTCAACTGATATTCATGAACTTCTAGATACCATCATTAAGAATGGCGTAAAAGCATTCAGCTAGCAATAGCAAAGCGTCGATGCGAAAATGTCATCATGGCTCTAACACTTCGGTACTCTGAGTCTGTCCCCAGCTGCCTCCGAAAGATTGAGTGCGCTTCTTCTTCCCCATCTCACGCCTCAACCACTTGGGTCTCACCGGCATACTCGCCAGTCAGTGAATTGGCGAATTCCAGAGCTTCATCCAAGGATTCATCCGCATGGCTGGTGGTCAGCAATTCATAGACATCGTTGCCGAACCCAACACATATCTCATCGACGATGTCTTCGATCCGGGAGCAATCCTTCCCGACCACACCGACGTAGATGACTCCGGCGGCCCTGAACTCGGCCACGAGCTGTTCCAGATTCGCGGGACAGCCGTTGGGACAGTGAAGGACGATTTTCTTTAGATATTCCAATCCAGCTTCCCTTTCTGGTCGGAAGTAAAAATCAGAGATTTTGCTCCGATGGCTAGGCAAAAATGCCGAGGCGCCCGGAGCGTACTCTTAAGGTACGTGAGGACTGCCGAGGTGTTTTTAACACCGCCAGCGGACAAAAGATCGATTTTTAGCTGGACGGCGCTATCGGCGTTTTGACCTCCATCACCGCCCCACTGACGATGCTGCCCACGGTGATGCTCTCCTTGGCCGCCACGGAGCTCAGGACTCCGTCGCTCACGCGGAAGGTGAAGGAGTCGCTGCCCTTGTATCCGGCATTCGGGGTATAGCTGAAGATGCCGTGCACCGGATCCACGATGGTGGCGATGCCATGGCGCGGCCGGGAAGCGATGCTGAACGTGAGCACGGCGCCGGTGATGCCGGGGGCCGAGCCCGCCAGGGAGCCGGACACGGTGGTGCTGGTGCGGGTGCTGAACGAACCGCCGGCGGCCGTCGGCGCCTTCGATTCCGCCGCCAGCAACTGGCCTGAACTGCCGCCGGTGATCAGGCGGCCGCCCTGGGAGAGGATGGTCTGCATGTTGGGGACCAGGGGCACCGCGCCCAGGAAGCTCCAGTTCCTGGCGTCGCTGCTCACCATGACCTGGCCGTTGGTGGTATCGCCCATCACGGCGTAGTAGAAGCTGCCGTCAAAGGCTATGTCCGAGAACAAGTACCCGACTTGGGGCACTAGCTTGCCCTTCCAGTTCAGTCCGTCCGTGCTGGTGGCGACGTAAGGCTGGGTGCCCGGCGCGAAGCCCGATGCCACGAAGCGGTCCTTGAACCAATGCACACGCGTGAGCTGGGTGCCGGCGGGCGGGGTGAAGGCGACGGCGCTCCAGGCGATGCCGTCGGTGCTGGTGAGTACGTAGACGCCATCGCCGGCGCTGTTGTCCGTGACCACCACGAAGCGGCTGCCGTTATAGGCGACGCTGGTGTAATCGCTGAGGGACAGGGACGAGGTGCCCTGGAAGCTCCAGGTCTTGCCATCGGGGCTGGTATCCACCCGGCCGCTGCAGGAGGGGCCGGGCACGCAGAGCGCGCCCACCGCCACGAACTTGCCCTTGCCGAACGCGACCGAGGCGATGGTGTCCGTAGGCGGCGTGAGCATGGCGTTCCAGTACTGGGCGTTCGCGCTGGTGAAACCGGTGCCGGCATCGCCCAGCGCCACGTAGGTGCCGTGGCCGTAGGCGGTGCTGTCGATCTGCCCGCCGGTCCAGCTGTTCACCTCGTGCCAGTCCAATCCGTCGGCGCTCTCCAGGATGAGCTGCGGCCCGGATGCCGCGGGGCCCACCGCGAGGTAGCGCCCCTTCAGGAACGAGACGGAGGTGAACTTCGAGCTGGGGCCGGTGGTGCCTGAGAAGGCGCCGGACCAGGCCGCGAAATCGGGGCTTGAGTAGATGCTGAGTGGGTTGGTGCCGATGGCGACGTAGCCGGTGCCGTTCCACACGACGGGGTGATGCGTGCCCCCGATACTCTGGCTGCCGCTCGCGCCCAGGTTCCAGGTGACCCCATCGGGACTGCTGTACACGCCCGCGCTGGTGCCGTCCGAGAAGGTGAGGTAGTCCGTGCCGTTCCAGATCACGGGACCATTGAACCCCCCTTCGGCGCCGGCGGGTGCCTGCAGGGTCCAGGTGATGCCGTCCGGGCTGGTGTAGACGATGCCGCAGGCGGTGCAGCCGGCATTCAGGTCCACGCCCGTGAGCACGAAGCCGCTGCCGTCGGTGGCCAGCGACTGGATGAAGTGGAGATCGGGGATGCTGGTGGCCGCCGGGGTCCAGGTGGCGCCGGCATCGGTGCTGTAGAAGAGCACGGTGGCGGCGCTGACGTCTGTGCCCATGACCACGAAGGTGCCGCCGGCGTAGGCCGGTGACTGGAACACACCGAAGTTGGCGGCGGCCTCGATCTTGTGCTTGACCCAGGTCTTGCCGTCGGTGCTGGCCAGCGCGACGGTGCCCACGGCGAGATAGGTGCCGCCGCCGTAGCCCAGATGAGTGGCGGCCTGGCCCGCAAGCAGGGCCGGCTTGCGGGTGGACCAGGTGATGCCATCGTGGCTGAAGCTGATGTGGCTGGCGCCGGCGGCATCGCTGCCGGCGGCCAGGAACAGCCCGTTGGCATAGAGGGCATCGAAGTAGATGAAGCTCGCCGGCAGGCCGCTGCGGCGCTGGGTCCAGTTGACGGAATCGGTACTGGAGTACAGCACGCCGCCGGTGCCGGCGGCCACGTAGGTGTTGCCGTCGAAGGCCACGGCTTCGAAGAAATCGCCGCTGGGTCGCGGATTGCCCCAACCCCAGCTGAAGTGGGGTGGTGTGGGCGGCGTGGCGGCTGCCGCGGCTGCAGAGATCAGCAGGCACGCGCCTGCGCATGCGCTTGTGACGAGAACCCGAAGATCCTGCATGACCCCACTCCCCTGCTATCGCGCCCGAGATATATTGGTGCGCGGACGGATATTAGCAGCGGGGGCGCCAAAGGCACCCGTGGACGCGGGGGCATCCGTTACATCTGAATATGTCTTACCCGAGATGACATCGCCGGGGCGAGTGCGTCTATCCCGACTTCACCGCCTCGCCGGGTAGTCTGCTATCGGCCTAAGCGGCATTCCTCGCGATAGCCCAGATCACGGCGGCGCCCACTCCCAGGCACAAGGCCAAGGCCGATAGCGCGACCATGATCTTCGTGACCGGCGACCGGCGCACGGTGTTGCCATCATTCACGTATGAGAACCTGCTCCTTGGAATCATCTTGCGTCCTCCTGGTTATGCCTATCCATCCGGATCACATGTTCCTTCTGTACTCTCCGCCGACCTCATATAAGGAATGGGAGATCTGGCCGAGCGAGCTGAACTTCACCGCTTCCATCAAGGAAGCGAAGATGTTCTTCCTATCCCTCGCCGTCTGCTGCAGGGACTTCAGGCTCTCCGGACCCCGGTCGTTCCGCGCCTTCTGGTAGGTCGCCACGTTGGCGATCTGGGCCTGCTTCTCGCTCTCATTCGACCTGATGAGCTCGATGGCCGTGGTGATGTCCCCCGCGTGCTCCCGCGGCAGGAAGGTGTTCACGCCGATGAGCGGCAGGGAGCCATCGTGCTTCTTGTGCTCGTAGTAGAGGCTCTCTTCCTGGATCTTGGAGCGCTGGTACATGGTGTCCATGGCTCCCAGCACGCCGCCGCGCTCGGAGATGGCCTCGAACTCCTTGTACACCGCCTCTTCCACGATGTCCGTCAGCTGCTCCACCACGAAGCTGCCCTGCCAGGGGTTCTCGTTGAAGTTGAGCCCCAGCTCGCGGTTGATGATGAGCTGGATCGCCACCGCCCGGCGCACGCTCTCCTCCGTGGGGGTGGTGATCGCCTCGTCGTAGGCGTTGGTGTGCAGGCTGTTGCAGTTGTCGAACAGCGCGTACAGGGCCTGCAGGGTGGTGCGGATGTCGTTGAACTGGATCTCCTGGGCGTGCAGGGAGCGGCCCGAGGTCTGGATGTGGTACTTGAGCATCTGGCTGCGGGCGCTGGCGCCGTAGCGCTCGCGCATGGCCCGCGCCCAGATGCGGCGCGCCACCCGGCCGATGACGGTGTATTCCGGGTCCATGCCGTTGGAGAAGAAGAAGCTCAGGTTCGGCGCGAAGTCATCCACCTTCATGCCGCGGGCGAGGTAATACTCCACCAGGGTGAAGCCGTTGGAGAGGGTGAACGCGAGCTGGGAGATCGGGTTCGCCCCGGCTTCGGCGATGTGGTAGCCGGAGATGGACACGGAGTAGAAGTTCCGGACCTTGTTCTCCACGAAGTACTGCTGGATATCGCCCATCATGCGCAGGGCGAACTCCGTGGAGAAGATGCAGGTGTTCTGGGCCTGGTCTTCCTTGAGGATGTCCGCCTGCACGGTGCCGCGCACGGTGGAGATGGTGTGGGCCTTGATCCTGGCGTAGGTCTCCGCGTCCACCAGCTCGTCGCCGGTGACCCCCAGGAGCGCCAAGCCGAGCCCGTCGCTGTCCGGTGGCAGCTCGCCGTGGTACTTGGGCCGCTGCTTACCTTTATATATGTCCGCGATCTTCTTCTCGGCTTCCGCCCAGCGCTTGGGGTCTTCCTTGAGGTGCTTCTCCACCTGCTGGTCTATGGCGGTGTTCATGAACATGGCCAGGATCATGGGCGCCGGGCCGTTGATGGTCATGGATACGCTGGTGGTGGACGCGCAGAGGTCGAAGCCGGAGTACAGCTTCTTCATGTCGTCCAGCGTCGCGATGCTGACGCCGGAGTTGCCCACCTTGCCGTAGATGTCCGGCCGCTTGGCCGGGTCTTCGCCATAGAGCGTCACGGAGTCGAAGGCGGTGGAGAGCCGCGCGCCCTTCTGGCCGTGGCTCAGGTAATGGAAGCGCCGGTTGGTGCGCTCCGGGGTGCCCTCGCCCGCGAACATGCGGGTCGGGTCCTCGCCGGTCCTTCTATAGGGGTACACGCCGCCGGTGTAGGGGTAATGGCCCGGCAGGTTCTCCTTCATGAGGAAGCGCAGCAGCTCGGACCAGCCCATGTGCCTGGGGGCGGCGATCTTGGGGATCTTCTGGTGCGACAAGGACTCGACGTAGTTGTTGCCCTCGATCACCTTGCCGCGCACTTCATAGGTGTAGTGCTCGTCCGTGACGGACTTGAGCCTATGCGGCCACTCGCGCAGGAGGTCGAGCGCCTCGCTGGAGAGGGACTTCACCGCCTCCTGGTAGCGCTGGCGCAGGAGGATGAGAGTGGGGTCAGCTGAGGTCTGGGAAGCTGAGTTGGACTGGATTCCAGCTTTCGCTGGAATGACGGAGTCGAGGTCTTCGGCCTTATATAAGGAGAGGGCCTCGGGGAGCTTGGGGTCTGCAAGTTCCTTGAGGGATTCGTAATAGTGCTGGGCGCGGCCGGCGGCCTCTGCCTGGCGCATGATGCCGCCGTTGATGCCCCGACCCTGTTCGGCGATCTCGGCCAGGTAACGCACCCGGCTGCCGGGGATGAGCACCGTGGCGCGGGGTTCCTTGAGGCTGGTGTCGGCCTTGGGGGACCACTTGGCCTCGTCCAGCTTGAGCTTGTCCCGCAGCAGGCGGCAGAGGTTCACGAACATCCAGGTGACGCCCGGGTCGTTGAACTGGCTGGCGATGGTAGGGTACACCGGCACCTGCTCGTCCGGCATCTTGAAGGCGGTGCGGTTGCGCTTCCACTGCTTGCGCACGTCGCGCAGCGCGTCTTCCGCGCCGCGGCGGTCGAACTTGTTCAGCACCACCAGGTCCGCGTAGTCCAGCATGTCGATCTTCTCGAGCTGGCTGGCGGCGCCGTAGTCGCTGGTCATGACGTAGACCGGGAAATCCACGAGATCCACGATCTGGGAATCGGACTGGCCGATGCCGGCGGTCTCGACGATGACGAGGTCATAGCCCTGGCCGCGCAGGAAGGCCACGCAGTCGTGCAGCATCTCGTTCACGGAGGCGTTCTGGCGGCGGGTGGCCATGGAGCGCATGAACACCCGCTTGGAACGCAGCGCGTTCATGCGGATGCGGTCGCCCAGGAGCGCGCCGCCGCTGCGCCGGCGCGTGGGGTCCACCGCCAGCACGGCGATGCGCATCTCCGGGAACGCGCCCAGGAAGCGTAGGAGCAGCTCGTCCACCACGGAGGACTTGCCGGCGCCGCCGGTGCCGGTGAGGCCGATCACCGGCGTCTTCTTGCCGGCCATCTCCCATTCCTTGCGCAGCTTGGCGAGCTCCGCCTCGGACAGGGCGCCTTCTTCTATGGAAGAGAGCATCTTGCCGATGGAGATCTCGTCGTCCAGCGCCACCTTGGCGGGCTTCTCGGTGCCGCGGCGGTGCTCGGTGGTGCGCTTGACCACGTCCTGGATCATCTCCACCAGGCCCATGTGCATGCCGTCGTTCGGGTGGTAGATGCGCTCCACGCCGTAGGCGTGCAGCTCGCTGATCTCCTCCGGCGTGATGGTGCCGCCGCCGCCGCCGAACACGCGGATGTGGCCCGCGCCCCGCTCCTTGAGCATGTCCACCATGTACTTGAAGTACTCCATGTGGCCGCCCTGGTAGGAGCTGACGGCGATGGCGTCCGCGTCCTCCTGCAGGGCCGCCCGCACCACGTCTTCCACCGCGCGGTTGTGGCCGAGGTGGATCACCTCCGCCCCCTGGCTCTGGATCAGGCGGCGCATGATGTTGATGGCGGCGTCGTGGCCGTCGAACAGGCTGGCCGCGGTGACGAACCGCAGGGGGGTGGTCTCGGCCGCCAAACCAGCCTCGACTTTCTTGGGGTTACTGCTCATCAGGGGCCCTCTGGCACCTCCGAAAACGCGTCTTTTGTTCCCTGGCGGCGTTGCAGCCGGACCTCGGAATCCTCACGTACACCAAAAGTACGCTCCGGTTCCTCGGCCGTCCGCGCCTAGCCAGGAAACAAAATCCATCATTTTCGGGGGCGCCAAAAACATGGTCTTAGAGATACATATCTATATAAGACGGCCATTATACCGGGCAGACCTGAGACACGGTCTAAGAACAGCAGGGCACATGGATGTGCCCTGCGTCCGGCGAAGGCCGGACGGAGCCTGGTCCGGGCCTGCACCGGACCGGGCGAGTTGGAAAAGGCAGGAGGCCTTTTCCAGATCGGGATAGGTACCCCGAGCGGCAAATCTTCGCTGCCCCCTCCATAGCCGCGAGGGTATAATGCCGCCGCCCCTGGGTACCCCCGGGGGCAGTTTTTTATGGAAGCCAGGATTTTCGGGCCGCATCGGACGGTCTATATAAACGGTCCTGGCTTCGCCCGCAGCAATACGTTCAGGAGGAGTCCATGGAGATTTTCGCCACCCTCGAGAAGATGGGGCATGAGCAGGTCGTGTTCTTCCAGCATAAGGAATCCGGCCTCAAGGCCATCGTGGCCGTGCACAACACCGTGCTCGGGCCCGCCCTGGGCGGCTGCCGCATGTGGCCCTACAAGAGCGAGGACGAGGCGATCACCGACGTGTTGCGCCTCTCGCGCGGCATGACCTACAAGGCCGCGGTCTCCGGCCTGAACCTGGGCGGCGGCAAGGCCGTGATCATCGGCGACCCCTCCCAGAAATCCGAGGCGCTGTTCCGCGCCTTCGGCCGCTTCGTGCAGTCGCTCGGCGGCCGCTACATCACCGCCGAGGACGTGAACACGGCCATCGCGGACATGGACTACATCTTCATGGAGACGGACTACGTGGCCGGCGTGCACCCGGTGCACGGCGGCAGCGGCGACCCCTCGCCCTTCACCGCGTTCGGCACCATCCAGGGCATCAAGGCCTGCCTGATGAAGAAGTACGGCCACACCGACCTCGCCAAGGCGAGCTACGCGGTGCAGGGCTTGGGCCACGTGGGCTTCCACGTGGTGAAGCACCTGCGAGACGCGGGCGCGAAGGTGTTCGTGACGGACATGCACAAGGACCGCATCGAGGAGTGCGTGAAGCTCGGCGCCGAGGCGGTGAGCATGGACGACATCTACAAGGTGGATGCCAAGGTCTACGTGCCCTGCGCGCTCGGCGCCACGGTGAACGAGAAGACCATCCCGCAGTTCAAGTTCGAGATCATCGCCGGCGCGGCCAACAACCAGCTCGCCACCAACGAGTGCGGCGACATCATCCACAAGAAGGGCATCCTGTACGCGCCGGACTACGCGATCAACGCCGGCGGCCTGATGAACGTGTCCATCGAGCTGCAGGGCTACGACCGGGAGCGGGCCAACCGCATGGTCACCGGCATCTACGACATCATGGGCAACATCTTCAAGCTGGCGGACAAGGACGGCATCCCCACCTACGTGGCCGCCGACCGCACCGCGGAAGCCCGCATCGCGGCCATGGGCCAGGTGAAGCTGCCCACGGTGAACCAGCCCTACGAGCGGCACTTCTCCGGCCGCCGCAGCGCCAAGCACTGACGCCTGAAGCCCTGCCCGCGCCGTCCCTGGCGCGGGCAGGCGACGGTCAGCTCGCCGTGGCCGGTTGTACACTATCTATCTATATATAGAGATGCCCATGGATAGGATCGTGACCAACGACATCGGCGTCCGCATCAACGAGGAACTCGACCTCCTGCGCGATACCGTGCGGCGCTTCGCCGAGGCCGAGATCGCCCCGCGCGCCGCCGAGATGGACGAGACGGGCGAGTTCCCCATGGACCTGTGGCGCAAGCTCGGGGAGCTGGGGCTGCTGGGCGTGACGGTGCCCACGGAGTACGGCGGCTCAGGGCTTAGCTACCTGGCCCACGTGGTGGCGATGGAGGAGATCTCCCGCGCCTCCGCCTCCGTCGGCCTCTCCTACGCGGCCCATTCCAACCTCTGCGTGAACAACCTCTACCTCAACGCCACCGAGGAGCAGAGGAAGAAGTACCTGCCCAAGCTCTGCTCCGGCGAATGGGTCGGCGCGCTGGCCATGTCCGAGCCGGGCGCCGGTTCCGACGTGGTGGGCTCCATGAGCTGCCGCGCCGAGAAGAAGGGCGGCCACTGGGTCGCCAACGGCAGCAAGATGTGGATCACCAACGGGCCGGACGCGGACGTGGCCCTGGTGTACATGCGCACCGCCGGCAAGGACGCGGGCTCCAAGTGCATGAGCGCGTTCATCGTGGAGAAGGGCTTCAAGGGCTTCAGCAGCGCGCAGAAGCTGGACAAGCTGGGCATGCGCGGCTCCCACACCTCCGAGCTCGTGTTCCAGGACTGCGCCCTCCCCGAGGCGAACCTGCTGGGCAAGGCCAACGAGGCGGTCTATATATTGATGCGGGGCCTGGACTCCGAGCGCCTGGTGCTCTCCGGCGGGCCCATCGGCATCATGCAGGCGGCACTGGACGTGGTGCTGCCCTACGTGCGCGAGCGCAAGCAGTTCGGCCGGCCCATCGGCGAGTTCGAGATCATGCAGGCCAAGGTCGCGGACATGTTCGTGGCCCTGCAGACGGCCCGGGCGTTCACCTACCGGGTCTGCGAGCGCTTCGACAAGGGCGAGCCCTCCCGTACCGAGGCGGCCGCTTCGCTGCTGTTCAGCTCCGAGAACGCGGTGAAGGTGGCGCTGGAGGCGATCCAGAGCCTGGGCGGCAACGGCTACATCAACGAGTACCCCACCGGGCGGCTGCTGCGGGATGCCAAGCTCTACGATATTGGCGCCGGCACGAACGAGATACGTCGCATGTTGATAGGACGTGAACTGTTTCACGGTTCCTGAGCTCCGCTTCGTGGACGATACCGTCAGGGAAATCATCGTTATCGCCAAAGCGGTCATCGCCGGGGAAACCGGGCTGGCCGAGGGTTCGATGAAGCTTGGGTATCTGGGCTTCCAGCACAGTAACCTAGACCATGACCCCGATTTTCTTCCCTTCGCTGCGATCAATTCGGATATTGGCCATTTGCCCTTCGGCTCTGTCCGTGAGAATTGGACATCCGAAGCGCTCGTTAAAGCCGATTTGGAACTGCGCCAGATCGAGGAACACTACAGGCCGACGGTAATCGAAGGCTGTAAGAATCTGATACGTAAATTCGACAAATCTGGAGTTTGAAATGTCCGACCCCGTCGTCATCGTCTCCGCGCGCCGCACCGCCATCGGCTCCTTCCAGGGCCAGTTCTCCCACGTGACTTCCACGCAGCTGGGCTCCGCCGCCATCGAGGCCGCGGTGGCCGACGCGGGCGTGCAGAAGGAGCAGCTCTCCGAGCTCATCATGGGCTGCGTGCTGCCGGCGGGCTTAGGGCAAGCGCCCGCGCGCCAGGCTTCCCTCGGCGCGGGCCTGCCCAAGGGCCTGCCCTGCACCACCATCAACAAGGTGTGCGGCTCGGGCATGAAGGCGGTGATGCTGGGCCATGACCTGATCCAGGCGGGCTCCGCGAACATCGTGGTGGCGGGCGGCATGGAGAGCATGAGCAACGCCCCCTACCTCATCCCCGGCGCCCGCGCCGGCCTGCGCATGGGCCACAGCAAGCTGATCGACCACATGTTCTTCGACGGCCTGCAGAATCCCTACGACGGGGAGATGATGGGCCACTTCGGCGAGATCTGCGCGGACAAGTACAAGTTCAGCCGCGAGGAGCAGGACAAGTTCGCCATCGAGTCCGTGAAGCGCGCCCAGCTCGCGCTCGCCAACGGCCTGTTCAAGGCCGAGACGGTGCCGGTGACCGTGAAGAGCCGCAAGGGCGACTACCTCGTGGACAAGGACGAGGAACCGGTGAAGTGCGACATCAAGAAGATTCCGACGCTCAGGCCCGCGTTCAAGAAGGAAGGCGGCACCGTGACGGCGGCGACCTCCAGTTCCATCTCCGACGGCGCGGCGGCGCTGGTGCTGATGAGCGCCTCGGAGGCCAAGAAGCAGGACTCCGCGCCGCTGGCCCGCATCGTGGGCCACGCGAGCTTCGCCCATGAACCGGCGTGGTTCACCACGGCCCCCGTCAGCGCCATGAACAAGCTACTGAAGCAGGTGGGCTGGAGCGTGAAGGACGTGGACCTCTTCGAGGTGAACGAGGCCTTCGCGGTGGTGGCCATGGCCGCCATGACCGAGCTCAAGATCGATCACTCGAAGATCAACGTGCATGGCGGCGCCTGCGCGCTCGGCCACCCCATCGGCGCCTCCGGTGCGCGCATCATCGTGACGCTGATCCATGCGCTGAAGCAGCGCGGCGGGAAGCGGGGTGTGGCCTCTCTGTGCATCGGCGGCGGTGAAGCTACAGCTGTTGCTGTAGAACTTACGTAGGAGCTGCTGCGCTCGGCAGGGCGTTGTTGGGCTTCGGACTCGCAGTCGGTCATGCACACCAAGAGTGCACTCCCTCCTGCTCGCCTCGCCCGCCTAGCCCTGCCTTCGCTCGCGACGCTCCTGCATCGTAGACGTGGTTCATCTCCCATCGGATGCGACTAGTGCGAAGCTTGTGACGCTCCGGCGAAACAGAGATACAGTGGTAAAGATACTTGCACTCTCCGGAAGCATCCGGAAAGACTCCACCAACTCCGCGCTCCTGCGCGCCGCCCTCGAGGCGGCGCCGCAGGGCGTGGCGCTCTCGCTCTATACCGGCATGGGCGCCCTGCCCATCTTCAGCCCCGATCTCGCGGAGCAGCCGCCTGCCACCGTGACGAAGCTGCGTGAGTCGCTCGTGGCCTGCGACGGCCTGCTCATCTCCGCGCCCGAGTACGCCCATGGCGTGCCCGGCGGGCTCAAGAACCTGCTGGACTGGGTGGTGGGCTGGGGCGAGATGGCGGAGACGCCGGTGGCGCTCTGGCATGCCTCCGTGTACGGCGAGCATGCCAAGGCTTCCCTGGCCGAGATCCTCAAGACGATGTCGATGCGGCTGGTGCCGGAGGCGTCTTTGACCCTGCACCTGCGCGGCAAGAAGCCTGCAGAGATGGCGCCTATCCTGACAGATGCCTCGAACCTGAAAACGCTACACGACGCCTTGGCGATGTTTGCCGGATCCATACGCGCAAGACCCAGGCCTGTGATTTCCTGAGAAGCGAAGATTCCGGGTGACTACGTCACCTGCCCCGCTACGCTCCTGCTACGCGGGCGGCACAGCCCGGGCTTTCCCTGCCCGGTCGTTCGCAGCTTCGCTGCTCACCCGGATCCATTAGGGTGAGACCGAGGCCCGTCATCTCCTGAGCAGGGCAAAGAAGCTATACTGCCCCGGGGACTTAACGGGACGGGGACCATGAAGCACATCCTGACGCTGGCCGCGCTGCTCGCCCTCTCCGGCTGTTCCACCTATGGCCCCGGCGAGGACATGTACGGCCAGCAGCTGCGGGTGAAGACCCTGCCGGTGCTGGAGGCGATGCACTCTTACATGGACGACACCGCCCGCGTGCCCCCCAACCTGAGGGTGCTGGTGCCCAAGTACCTGGACGCGCTCCCCACCGAACCCGTGGTGGTCTACGACTTCAAGACCAGCACCCTGTACTTCCAGTACCAGCAGAAAGACCACAACGGTTCCACCGTGACCTGCCACGCCCTGGTGGGTCAGCTGCAGTGGGTGTGCATCTAGCCCCTGAGCGGGCAAATCCCCCGGCGAGCCTTCATAATAGGCGGACCTCAACGGGGGCTGACATGCCGATCCTGAAGTCGAACCTGGACCGGAACTCCAAGGAATTCCTAGCCAACCGCGGGCACATGCAGAAGCTCGTGGAGGACCTGCGCAGCCAGCAGGCCACGGCGGCCCTGGGCGGCGACGAGAAGGCCCGCAAGAAGCACATCGACCGCGGCAAGCTGCTGCCCCGCGAGCGCATCGAGGCGCTCTTGGACCGGGGCTCGCCGTTCCTGGAGCTCTCCCCGCTCGCGGCGCACGGCATGTACGAGGGCGACGCGCCCTGCGCCGGCATCGTGACGGGCGTGGGCCGGGTGCACGGCCGCGAGGTGCTGGTGGTAGCCAACGACGCCACCGTGAAGGGCGGCACCTATTACCCCATCACCGTGAAGAAACACCTGCGCGCGCAGGAAGTGGCGCTGGAGAACCGGCTGCCCTGCGTGTACCTGGTGGATTCCGGCGGCGCCTTCCTGCCGCTGCAGGACGAGGTGTTCCCGGACAAGGAGCACTTCGGCCGCATCTTCTACAACCAGGCGCGGCTCTCCCGCGAGCGCATCCCGCAGATCGCGGTGGTGATGGGTTCCTGCACCGCCGGCGGCGCCTACGTGCCGGCCATGTGCGACGAGGCGATCATCGTGCGCAACCAGGGCACCATCTTCCTGGGCGGCCCGCCGCTGGTGAAGGCCGCCACCGGCGAGGTGGTGGACGCGGAGACGCTGGGCGGCGGCGAGGTGCATTCCAAGGTGTCCGGCGTGACGGACCACCTGGCGGACGATGACGCCCACGCGCTGCAGATGGCGCGGGACATCCTGGGCCATATGAACTACCAGCGGCCCGGCTGGCTCACGCAGCGGGAGAGCGCGGAGCCCCGTTACCCCGTGGATGAACTCTATGGCGTGGTGCCGCAGGAGACGCGCTTCCCCTACGACGTGCACGAGGTCATCGCGCGCCTCGTCGACGGCTCGGAGTTCCAGGAGTTCAAGGCCGAGTATGGCAAGACCCTGGTGACGGGCTTCGCGCACCTCTACGGCAAGCCGGTGGGCATCATCGCCAACAACGGCATCCTGTTCTCGGAGTCCGCGCAGAAGGGCGCGCACTTCATCGAGCTCTGCGAGCAGCGGCGCCTGCCGCTGGTGTTCCTGCAGAACATCACCGGCTTCATGGTGGGCAAGAAGTACGAGCACGGCGGCATCGCCAAGGACGGCGCCAAGATGGTGACGGCCGTGGCCTGCGCCACGGTGCCTAAGTTCACGGTGGTGATCGGCGGCAGCTTCGGCGCCGGTAACTACGCCATGTGCGGCCGGGCCTACGGCGCGCGCTTCCTGTGGATGTGGCCGAACGCGCGCATCTCGGTGATGGGCGGCGAGCAGGCGGCCTCTGTGCTCGCCACGGTGAAGCGCGACGGCATCGAGCTCAAGGGCGGCAAGTGGAGCAAGGACGAGGAGGAGGCCTTCAAGGCGCCGATCCGCTCCCAGTACGAGACCCAGGGCCATCCCTACTACGCCACCGCCCGCCTCTGGGACGACGGCATCATCGACCCGGCCGACACCCGCCGGGTGCTGGGGCTGGCGCTCGCCACCGCCGAGAATGCGCCTTTAGAACAAGGTGGCAGGTTCGGTGTGTTCAGGATGTAGGGCTTGGTCTTTTCCGCGATAACTTCGTTGCAGGATTTTCTCGGATGCTCATTTACTACAATGTAAACTCCGCTCCTCGAAAATCCTGCGCCTCGTTCTCGCGAAAAATCCCGGCGCCCTATGGGGTAGAAAAATGAGCGAAACAGTACTTCTTCACACCGATCCCCACGGCGTCGCCACGCTGACGCTGAATCGCGCCGACAAGCACAACGCCTTCGATGACGCCATCATCGCGGAGCTCACGGCGAAGCTGAAACAGGTGGATGCGGACGATTCCGTGCGGGTGGTGGTGCTCACCGGCGCGGGCCGCAGCTTCTCCGCCGGCGGGGACTTGAACTGGATGCGTTCCATGGCCTCCTTCAGCGAGAAGGAGAACGTGGAAGACGCCCTGAAGCTCGCGGAGCTGATGGAGACGCTGGATACGCTCAGGAAGCCCACCATCGCCCGCGTGAACGGCCCCGCCTACGGCGGCGGCGTGGGCCTGGTGGCCTGCTGCGACGTGGCCATCGCCGTGGAGAGCGCGAAGTTCGCCCTTACGGAGGTGCGCCTGGGCCTCATCCCCGCGGTGATCTCGCCCTACGTGATCGCCGCCATCGGCCCGCGCCAGGCGCGCCGCTACTTTCTGAGCGCCGAGCCCATCGAGGCGAAGCTGGCCTGCCAGATCGGCCTGGTGCACGAGGTGGTGACCGCGGACATCCTGGACGAGACGGTGAACATGGTGGCGGGCAACCTGCTGAAGGGCGGCCCCAAGGCGCTGCTGGCCGCCAAACGCTTCATCGCCGAGCAATCGCCTGCGGACCGCAAGGCCATCAAGAAACACAGCGCCCAGCTCATCGCCGAGCTGCGCGCCTCGAGAGAAGGCCAGGAAGGACTATCTGCCTTCCTGGAGAAACGTCCGCCCGATTGGATCAAATAACCTGATGTTCAAGAAAGTCCTCATCGCCAACCGCGGCGAGATCGCCTGCCGCGTGATGCGCACTTGCAAGCGGCTCGGCATCAAGACCGTGGCCGTGTACTCCGATCCGGACCGCCACGCCCTGCACGTGCAGATGGCGGACGAGGCGGTGCACATCGGTCCGGCCAAGGCGGCGGACTCCTATCTCAACTGGCAGCGCATCCTGCAGGCTGCCAAGGAAACCGGCGCCGACGCGGTGCATCCCGGCTACGGCTTCCTCTCGGAGAACACGGACTTCTCCGCCGAGTGCAAGAAGGCCGGCATCGTGTTCATCGGCCCCGGCCCGGAAGCCATCGACCTCATGGGCTCCAAGAGCGCCGCCAAGTCGCTCATGGAGAAGGCGGGCGTGCCGGTGACGCCCGGCTACCACGGCGACGACCAGGAACCGGCGAAGCTCGAGGCCGAGGCCAGCCGCATCGGCTATCCGCTGCTCATCAAGGCGGTGGCGGGCGGCGGCGGCAAGGGCATGCGCATCGTGCGCGCCGCAGGCGAGTTCAAGGAAGCGCTGGCGGGCGCGCAGCGCGAGGCCAAGGGCGCCTTCGGCGACGACCACGTGCTGCTGGAGAAGTACCTGGAGGGCCCGCGCCACATCGAGTTCCAGGTGTTCGGCGATTCCCACGGCAACGTGGTGCACCTCTTCGAGCGGGAGTGCTCGCTGCAGCGCCGCTTCCAGAAGGTGCTGGAGGAGACGCCCTCCCCGTTCCTGGACGAGGCCATGCGCCGGAAGATGGGCGAGGCGGCGGTGGCCGCCGCCAAGGCTGTGAAGTACGTGAACGCTGGCACCATCGAGTTCATCGTGGGCGCCGACAAGAGCTTCTACTTCATGGAGATGAACACGCGCCTGCAGGTGGAGCACCCCATCACCGAGGAGACCACGGGCGTGGACCTGGTGGAGTGGCAGCTCCTCGTGGCGGCGGGCGGCAAGCTGCCGCTCAGCCAGAAGGACATCACGCCGCGAGGCCACGCCATCGAGGTGCGGCTCTACGCGGAGAACCCGGACAAGAACTTCCTGCCGGCGCCGGGCCGCATCGAGGCTTTCTGCCAGCCTGACGGCGCGCGGGTGGACACGGGCGTGCGCAGCGGCGACGACATCAGCCCCTTCTACGACCCCATGATCGCCAAGGTCATCGTGAAGGGCGCAGACCGGGCTGATGCCATCGGACGCCTGAACGCGGCGCTGGCGGAGACGGCCGTGTTCGGCCTCACCAACAACCTGCCGCTGCTGCGCGGCATCGCGCGGCATCCGGAGTTCGCCAAGGGTTCCGTGGACACGGGCTTCATCGAGCGCGAGCTCAAGACGCTGCTGACGCGGCCCAAGCTCACACCTGCCGTGCTGTCGGCGGTGATCTCGGATCTGCTCCTGCCCGACCTCGACAACATGGCTTGGTCCAACGACGGTTGGCGCCTGGGCGGCTCACCAGGTGTGCGCTTCCTGGCGCGTGAGCAGGATGGCACCGAACACGCCTTGCGCGTCTTCGTGGATGGCGATGAACTGACGCTGGAGATGGATGGCAAATGCCATGCCCTCATCCCTCCCGGCGCGATCCTGATGCACTCCGGGGACGTATGGCAGGCGGAAGTAGATGGGGTCTCCTACAACTTCATGCTTACCGGCGCCCACGCGCCCAAGTCCGCCCGCGTGGCGGACGCGGCGACGCACCCCCTGAGCCCCATGCCGGGCCGGGTGGTGGCGGTGCACGTGAAGGCCGGTGATAGAGTGGAGCCGGGCCAGGCGCTGATGGTGCTGGAAGGCATGAAGATGGAATACACCGTGAAGGCTGCCGTGGCGGGCGTCATCGAGAAGGTCTTGTACGAGACCGGCGCGATGGTGGATGCGGAAGCTGTATTAGCTCATATCAAGCCAGAGTGAACATGAACCAGTCCCCCAAGTCCGTGAAGATCGTCGAGGTGGGTCCGCGGGACGGCCTGCAGAACGAGAAGGGCATCATCCCCGCCGCGGACAAGGTGAGGTTCATCGACATGCTGTCGGAGACGGGCCTCAAGACCATCGAGGCCACGAGCTTCGTGAGTCCCAAGTGGGTACCGCAGCTCGCGGATGCGGAAGAGGTCTTCAAGGGCATCCACAGAAAGCCCGGCGTCAGCTACCCGGTGCTGGTGCCCAACGACAAGGGCATGGAGAGGGCGCTGGCGGCGGGCGTGAAGGAGATCGCGGTGTTCACCGCGGCTTCGGAGAGCTTCAACCAGAAGAACATCAACGCCTCCATCGCCGAGTCCATCGAGCGCTTCAAGCCCGTGATGGCCATGGCGGCGAAGGCCGGCGTGAAGGTGCGCGGCTACGTGTCCACGGTGATCGGCTGCCCCTACGAGGGCGCCATCCGGCCGGAAGCAGTGGCACGGGTCGCGAAGGACCTGGCCGCCCTCGGCTGCTATGAGATCTCGCTGGGGGACACCATCGGCGTCGGCACGCCGGTGAAGGCGCAGGCGATGCTGAAGGCCGCGGCGGCGGAAGTGCCCATGGGCAAGCTCGCGGTGCACTTCCATGACACCTACGGCCAGGCCCTCGCCAACATCCATGCCTGCCTGGAGCTCGGCGTGGCGGTGGTGGATTCCTCCACCTCGGGGCTGGGGGGCTGCCCCTATGCGAAGGGCGCCACCGGCAACGTGGCCACGGAGGACGTGCTGTTCATGCTCACGGGCATGGGCATCGAGACCGGCGTGGACATGGCGAAGCTCTTGGCTGCAGGCAGCTTTATCAGTGGCGTGCTCAACCGTGCGCCCGAGAGCAAGCTGGGTAGGATTCCTGCTGATTCTCGTCGTAACCCATAACGATCGGCACAGCACCATCCCTGGTCTTGTGTCCAGCCCCGCCATCCCTGGCGGGCCGTGTGCAGCTACGCAGCACACCCTGTAGATAGCCGTCGGGCCCCTTGATGAGAAGGAGACTCACATGCGACTTGCCCTGATCGCCGCCGCCTTCGCCGCATTCCCTGCACTGGCCGCCGATTTCCCGCCATTGGCACCACAGCTCAAGGCCCTCGATGCCCAGGCCGGGCACTGGATCTACCACGGCACCACCACCGATTCCGCCACGGGCAAGACCGGCACCTTCACCTGGGACGAGCATTGCTCCTGGTCCTCCGACAAGTTGTTCCTAAATTGCAGCTTCGACAACGACTGGTCCGGCGAGAAGGTGCAGTCCGAGGTGGTGGACACCTGGAATGCCAAGGACCAGGCCTACTGGCACTACGAGTTCTTCGCCGTGGGCGCCTCCGGGGACAAGCCCTTCTCCTCGAAGATGACCATCCAGGGCAACACCTGGACGGAGCTCGGCGAGGACGACGACGGCGGCAAGAAGAGCTTCGACCGCATCAGCTACGTCTACACCTCAGCGACCGAAGTGAAGGTCAAGATCGAGGTGTCGCCGGATCAAAAGCGGTGGAAGGTCGTCCTCGAGGGCGCCGGCATCAAGCAGCCGGATTAGTCGCCCGCCGGTATCGCCGGCGTCACCACCACCTTGCCCTTCATGAACGGATGCAGCGTGCAGTAGTAGCTGTACGTGCCCGGCTTGGTGAAGGTGTAGGAGTAGGTGTCCCCCGTGTCCAGCCCGGGCGAGGCCGGGAAGCCCTGGTCGCTGCTGGCGACGGTGTGGGGGATCTCGTCCTTGTTGGTCCAGGTGACGGTGGTGCCCACCGGCACCGTGACCGTCTCCGCGTCGAACTTGTAGTTGAAGATGCTCACCTGCACGGTGGACGCCTTGTCCGCGGCCTGCACCGTGCCGGTGACCGATGCGGCACCGGCGACGGCCAGCATCAGGATGCTAAAGAACTGTCTCATGTCTCATTCCTTCAGATAGCGAGGCTGGTGTCGGTGACCGCCAGCGGGCCCTTGATGTTCACGTGGGTCACCTCGCGGATGCCGAGGTAGCTGCCGAGTTGGCCGGCAGGCACTTTGAGCGGACCGGGGCTCGGGGCGGCACCCGGCTGCGGCTGCGGATAGGCGGTGCCGCGGGCCGTGTAGAAGGTCATGTTGCCTTCGATCTTCTGCTGGATCTGGTGGATGTGGCCGTTCAGCACCGTCACCGAGCCGAAGCGGCGCAGGTAGGAGTAGAGCCGCGGCGCGTCGGAGGTGCCCCAGCCCCAGGGCTCGTACACCGTCCACAGCGGGATGTGGGCGAACACCAGGATGGGCGTGCTGGAGGAGACGCGCTCGAGGTCATCCTCCACCCACTCCAGCTGCTCGTCGCCCAGCGCCACCAGGGCGCCGTTCTGGAAGTTCAGTACGTTCACGAGGCAGATGCAGTGCATGCCGCGGTAGTCGAAGCTGTACCAGCCCTTGCCGTTCACGCCGCCGCCGAAGCGCTTGAAGAACTCCGCGCCGTTGTCGCCGATGGTGTCGTGCTCGCCCGGGGTGAAGAACCAGTTGTCGGTCTTGATGCCCTTCAGGGCCTGCTGGGCGGCATCGAACTGCTCCGGCTTGGAGAGATGCGACACATCGCCGGTGTGGATGGCGAAGGCCGGCGCGCGGCCGAGGCCGTTCACGTGGGCGATGGCGCTCTGCAGCGTGGCCAGCACGTCGGGGTTCGCTTCCTGGTGGAAGCCGACATGGGTGTCGCTGATCTGGATGAAGCTGAAGTCCGCGTCCGCCGGGGCCGCGAGGCCGTCCAGGGTCTTGGCCTGGAGCACGCCGCCCTTCATGGTCCAGAGCAGGCCGCCGCCGGCCCATGCCAGGCAGGTGAGCAGCTTGCGGCGCTCGCTGTCCTTGAGCTTCTCGTCGTGAATCTTGTCCATGCGGGTCTCCGAGAGGGGTTTCTCCTGCAAGACCCGCATACCGGCCACACTTATTCCGGCTGCCCGCGCCGGGAATAAGAAATTCCCGGGGAATAAACCACGCCACGGGTTTTTTGCCTCCGAATCAGTCGGTTATAATGACGCTCCGTCCAGCGCCTTACCCTCGCGAAATGGCAAACAAGATCCGGGTCGGCATCCTCTTCGGCGGCAAGTCGGCCGAGCACGAGATCTCGCTGCTCTCCGCCAAGAACGTCATCGACGCCCTCGACCGCTCCAAGTACGAGCCGGTGCTCATCGGCATCGACAAGTCCGGCCACTGGGTCACCAGCGAGCCTTCCAGGTTCCTGCTGAACCACACCGACCCCAAGCTCGTGGCGCTCAACAAGGCGGCCAGCAAGGACGTGGCGCTCATCCCCCAGAGCGAAGGCAGGCTCACGCCGCTGGAAGCCGGGGGCCTCGAACAGAGCGTGGACGTGGTGTTCCCCATCCTGCACGGCCCCCTGGGCGAGGACGGCGCGGTGCAGGGCCTGCTCAAGCTCGCCAACGTGCCCTTCGTGGGCGCGGGCGTGCTGGGTTCGGCCGTGGGCATGGACAAGGACGTGATGAAGCGCCTGCTGCGGGACGCCGGCATCCCGGTCTCCAAGTTCCTGGTGTTCCGCCGCGGCCAGCAGCCTGACTATGCCGCGGTGACGAAAGAACTCGGTTCGCCGGTGTTCGTGAAGCCCGCGAACCTGGGCTCCTCCGTAGGTATCAGCAAGGCGAAGGACGCCGCGGGCTTCGGGAAGGCCGTGCGCGAGGCCTTCCGCTACGACACCAAGATCGTGATCGAGGAGAACGTGCCGGGCCGCGAGATCGAGTGCGCGGTGCTCGGCAACGAGGACCCCAAGGCCTCCATCGCCGGTGAGATCATCCCCACCCACGAGTTCTACTCCTACGAGGCCAAGTACCTGGACGCCGACGGCGCCCGCCTGGAGATCCCGGCGAAGATAGATGCCCCCACGCTCAAGCGAGTGCAGGAGATGGCGGTGCGGACCTTCAAGGCCCTCAACTGCGAGGGCATGGGCCGCGTGGACTTCTTCCTGACGCAGGATGGCAAGCTCTTCGTCAACGAGATCAACACCATCCCTGGCTTCACCAAGATCAGCATGTACCCCAAGCTCTGGGAGGCCACGGGCATCGGCTACAGCGAGCTCATCAGCCGCTTGATCGGCCTCGCCATAGAGCGCTTCGAGCATGAACAGACCCTCTCATCCTCTTACGACGGTTGAGTACATGAAGAACAACACCCCCAAGCTGGTCCTGCTCCGCCACGGCTTCAGCGAATGGAACAAGTCCAACCGCTTCACCGGCTGGACCGACGTGGACCTGGCGCCGGAAGGCATCGCCGAGGCGAAGGAGGCCGCGCGCCTCCTGAAGCAGGAGGGCTTCGGCTTCGACGTGGCCTACACCTCGGTCCTGAAGCGCGCGATCCGCACCCTGTGGGTGGTGCAGGAAGAGCTGGACCTCATGTGGATCCCGGTCATCAAGGACTGGCGCCTGAACGAGCGCCACTACGGCGCGCTGCAGGGCCTCAACAAGGCCGAGACCGTGAAGCAGTACGGCGAGGAGCAGGTGAAGGTCTGGCGCCGCAGCTACGACATCCCGCCGCCGGCCCTCAAGAAGACCGACGAGCGCCATCCCAGGCACGACCCGCGCTACGCGGACCTTAGGCCTAAGGACCTGCCCGCCACCGAGAGCCTGAAGGAGACGGTGGCGCGCTTCGTGCCCTACTGGAAGTCGAAGATCCTGCCCGCCATGAAGCGCGGCGAGCGGGTGCTGATCGTGGCCCACGGCAACTCGCTGAGAGCCCTGGTGAAGCACCTGGACGGCATGGGCGAGGACGAGATCGTGGCGCTCAACATCCCGACGGCGGTGCCGCTGGTGTACGAGTTCGACCGGGCCCTCAAGCCCAAGAAGCACTACTATCTGGGCGACGCGGCCAAGGTGGCCGCCGCCGCCGCGGCCGTGGCGAACCAGACCAAGGGGTAGACAACCCTTCCGCATCCGAAATAATTCCCCACTGCCCCGGTCCGGACGAGGCAACATACTTTAGACTACGTCTAAAGAGGGACAGGTCATAAGGTCATGGGAACTCCCGGCAAACTGGGACAGTTCGAGCAGACGGTGCTTCCGCACCTGGATGCGGCCTATAACCTTGCCCGCTGGCTCACCCGCAACGACCACGACGCCGAAGATGTGGTGCAGGAGGCCGTCCTGAGGGCCTTCCGCTTCTTCGACACCTTCCAGGGCGGCGAATCCCGCCACTGGCTCCTGAAGATCGTCCGTAATACCTTCTATACCTGGTACGAGAAGAACCGGCGCCACGCCCAGACCGAGGCCTTGGGGGACGAGGTCATGGACCTGCCCGGGAATGAACCGGGGCCGGAAGAGGTATTGATAAAGGAGCACGGGGCGCAGACGGTCCGCGAGGCCATCCAGACCCTGCCCCTGGAGTTCCGAGAAGTCCTGCTGCTGCGGGAGTTCGAGGGCTACTCATATAAAGAGATCGCCGACATCGTCGAGGTGCCCATCGGCACGGTGATGTCCCGCCTGTCGCGGGCACGCCAGCACCTCAGGCACCGGCTGGCACGGGTCGAAGGAGTGAATACGTGAATTGTCAGGAGCTGGAAGCCCTGCTGCATCCCTACCTGGACGGCGAACTCGATGCCGCCCAGCGCCGGGACGTGGACGCGCACCTCTCCGGCTGTTCGGCCTGCAGCCGGCAGCTCCAGGACTTCCGCACCCTCTCCGCGGCCATGAAGTCGCCGGAGCTGCGCTACCCCGCCGGCGACCTGCTCAAGCAGCGCCTCAAGTTCCAGCTCAGGGAGGCCGCCGGCCGCTCCGCGAGCCCGCGCTGGCCGAGGTTCGCCGCGGCGGCCGCCGTGACCCTGATGGCGCTCGCCGTGGGCTGGGGCGTGCAGCACCACGAGGCCGAGGAGCAGGAGGACGCCATGGTGGAAGCCGTGGTGGACCAGCAGGCGGACGCCGTCAGCCACGGCCATCCCACGGACTTCGCCTCCTCCGATCCCGCTGCCGTCGGCGCCTGGTTCAAGGGCAAGCTCGCCTATGCGCCGCCGGTGCCGGACCTGAGCGCCCAGGGCTTCGCGCTGGTGGGCGCGCGCCTGGAGAAGGTCGAGGATCAGCCCGCCGCCGCCCTGGTCTACCAGCGGGATGGCGAGTACCTCACGGTGTTCGTCTGCGCCGCCACCGAGTCCGGTGACACGGACCTGGACGAGGACACCGAGGACGACTACCACGTGGCCTACTGGACCCAAGGGCCCCTGAGCTTCTGGGTCGTGTCCAAGCTCGATCCGGACGCGGTGCGCCGCGCCGGCGAGGAGCTGCGCCGCGCAGGTTGAGCCTTAAGGGCTCGCCCCGCCGGCCTGAAGCAGGCCTCCTGAATCGACTACAAAAGTCCCTCCTGGACTTTTGCAGCTAGGCGAACCCGGTACATGCCCGGGTTCGCCTACGCTTCGCGAGCGGCACATCCCTGTGCCGCCGTCCGCTCATGACCTCCTGTAAAATAAGCCCCCTCAGAAATCCACGGGACGGCTTCCATGCGCTTCGAAAAGCTAAACGCCATCGTCTCCGGCGGCGCCTCCGGCCTCGGTCTCGCCACCTGCGAGCGCGTGGTCAAGGCCGGCGGCAAGGTCGCCATCCTGGACATGAATGAGGAGCAGGGCCAGGCCGCCGCCAAGCAGATCGGCGCCCACGCGCTCTTCATCAAGACCGACGTGAGCAAGGGCCAGGACGTGGATGCCGCCGTGGCGCGCGCGAAGGATGCCTTCGGCAGCCTGCAGCTCGCGGTGAACTGCGCCGGCATCCTCGGCGCCGGCCGGGTGCTGGGCAAGGAAGGTCCCATGGCCACGGATTTCTTCGCCAAGGTCATCAGCGTGAACCTGGTGGGCAGCTTCAACCTCATCAAGGCCGCCGCCAACGTGATGCAGGCCAACAGCCCCAGCGAGGACGGCGAGCGCGGCGTGATCGTGAACACCGCCTCGGTGGCGGCCTACGAGGGCCAGATCGGCCAGGCTGCCTACTCCGCCTCCAAGGGCGGCGTGGTGGGGATGACCCTGCCGATCGCCCGCGAGTTCGCCCGCTTCGGCATCCGGGTCATGACCATCGCCCCCGGCATCTTCTGGACCCCCATGATGGCCGGCATGTCCGAGGAGGTGCAGAAGTCCCTGGGCGCCCAGGTGCCCTTCCCTTCCCGCCTCGGCAAGCCCGAGGAATACGCCCAGCTGGTGCAGCAGATCTGCGAGAGCGTGATGCTGAACGGCGGCACCATCCGCCTGGATGGCGCCATCCGGATGCAGCCTAAATAGGCGGTTAGGAAGCCGCCCCCAAGGGCGGTAAAATAGCCTCCCGCGAGCCCCCGTCCTCGGGGGCTCGCCGTTTTTGGCGCTTAGAACCGCCCGGCAGATGGCCTGAGAAATTAGAGATTTTGGCCGCTGGCTAGGCGCGCGAGGCGAGCAGGAGGGAGTGCACTCTTGGTGTGCATGACCGACTGCGAGCCGGAGCGCAACAACGCCAGCGGGCAAAAGATCAATTTCGCGAAAAAGAACTAATGGACATTCAACGCGACGTAATGAGCTATGACGTGGTGGTCGTCGGCGCCGGTCCCGCCGGCCTCGCCTGCGCCATCCGCCTGAAGCAGCTCGCCCCCGCCAAGACCGTCTGCGTGCTGGAGAAAGGCTCCCAGGTCGGTGCCCACATCATGTCCGGCTGCGCCCTCGAACCCGCCGCCCTGGATGCGCTGCTGCCGGACTGGCGCAAGACGCCGCCGGAGATCTGCGTGCCGGCCTCGGAAGACCAGTTCCTGCTCTTCACCAAGACCGGTAGCTGGCGCCTGCCCACGCCGCCGCAGATGAAGAACCACGGCAACTTCATCATCTCCTTAGGAAGCCTCTGCGCCTGGCTCGGCAAGCAGGCGGAGGCGCTCGGCGTGGACGTGTTCCCCGGCTTCGCCGCCGCCCATCCGCTGGTGGAAGGCGGCAAGGTCATCGGCGTGCGCTGCGGCGACATGGGCGTAAACAAGGACGGCACACCGGGACCCAACTTCGCCGCGGGCGTGGACATCCACGCCGGCACCACGGTGCTGGCGGAAGGCTGCCGCGGCAACGTCAGCAAGAAACTCATCATGGAGTTCCGCCTGGGCGCGGACTCCTCGCCCCAGACCTACGGTCTCGGCATGAAGGAACTGTGGCGGGTGCCGCCGGGACGCGTGAAGCCCGGCCTCATCCAGCACAGCGTCGGCTGGCCGCTGGACAGCAAGACCTACGGCGGCAGCCTGGTGTACCACCTGGACCAGGACCGGGTGTACGTGGGCTTCGTGGTGGGCCTCGACTATGAGGACACGGACCTCACGCCCTTCGAGGTGTTCCAGCAGTTCAAGAACCATCCCAGCATCAAGCAGCTGCTGGAGGGCGGCGAGATCCTCTCCGCCGGCGCCCGCTCCATCGTCGAGGGCGGCCTGCAGTCCCTCCCGAAGCTCGACATGCCCGGCGCGATGCTGGTGGGCGACGCGGGCGGCACGCTGAACGTACCCAAGATCAAGGGTGTGCACATGGCGCTACGCTCCGGCATGCTCGCCGCCGAGCACCTGGCGGAGCACGGCACCAGCGCCGGTTTCGACGCCGCCTGGCGCAGCTCGCCTTCCGCCCGGGAGCTGCATAAGGTGCGCAACATCCGCCCCGGCTTCCGGTGGGGCATCTGGCCGGGGCTCATCAACGCCGCGCTGGAGACCATCACCCTGGGCCTCTTGCCCTGGACCCTCAAGAACCATGCGGACTGGTCGAACCTGAAGCTGAAGGGCAAGGCCGACAACAAGCGCGACTACGTGGCACGTACGCTGCCGCCCAAGGACAGGCTCTCCTCGGTGTATTTCGCCGCCACCTCCCACGACGAACATCAGCCCGCCCACTTGAAGGTATTGGACACCAACATCTGCGTGGGCCGCTGCGCCGAGGAGTTCGGCAACCCCTGCACCCGCTTCTGCCCGGCCCAGGTCTACGAGATGGTGGACGACGGCGCCGGCAAGAAGCGCCTGCAGATCAATGCCGCCAACTGCGTGCACTGCAAGGCCTGCGACATCAAGGACCCCTACGAGATCATCAACTGGACAACGCCCGAGGGCGGGTCCGGACCGAACTACCAGAATCTCTAAGAATCAGGACTCAAGATGAAGATCCTTGTCGGCATCAAGCGCGTGGTGGACTTCAACGTCCGCATCCAGGTGAAGAAGGACGGCTCGGGCGTCGAGCTCGGCGGCGTCAAGCTCTCCATCAACCCCTTCGATGAGATCGCGCTGGAGGAAGCGCTGCGCATCCGCGAGAAGGGCGTGCAGGCCGAGGTCATCGCCGTGAGCATCGGCCCCGCCGACGTGCAGCAGCAGCTGCGCACCGCTCTTGCCATGGGCGCGGACCGGGCCGTGCTCGTGGAGACCGCCGACGCCCTGCAGCCCCTCATGGCGGCGCGCGTGCTGCTGGAGATGGCCAAGCGCGAGAACGCGGACCTGGTGATCCTGGGCAAGCAAGCCATCGACGACGACTGCAACCAGACCGGCCAGATGCTGGCCGCTCTCTGGGACCGGCCCCAGGCGACCTTCGCCTCCGCCGTGGACCTCAAGGGCAAGACCCTGAGGGTCACCCGCGAGGTGGACGCCGGTCTCGAAGTCATCGAGGTGGACCTGCCCGCCGTGGTCACCACGGACCTGCGCCTGAACACCCCGCGCTTCGTGAAGATGCCGGACATCATGAAGGCCAAGTCCAAGCCCCTCGCGACCCTGAAGCTCGCGGAGCTGAACGTGGCCGCCGCGCCGGCGCTGGAGGCCGTCTCCTACGCCGCGCCCGCAGCGCGCAAGGGCGGCCACAAGGTGGCGGACGTACAGGCCCTGATAAAAGAATTGCACGACCGGGGGGTGCTGGCATGAGCAAGATCCTGGTCATCGCCGAGCATGACGGCGAGAAGCTGAACTCCAGCACCGCCCGCGCCGTGAGCTGCGCCGCCGCCATCGGCGGAGACATCGAGGTGGCGGTGTTCGCCGCGGACGGCAAGGCCGTGTGCGCCGCCGCCGCGAAGCTCAAGGGCGTGAAGAAGGTGCTGCGGGTGGCGCGCGCCGAGAATGCGAAGCCTCTCGCCGCGGTGCTGGCACCCCAGGTGGCGAAGCTCGCCGCCGGCTACAGCCACCTGCTGGCCCCCTCCACCACCTTCGGCAAGGACCTCCTGCCCCGTGCCGCCGCGCTCTTGGGCGCGCCCCAGGTGAGCGACATCATGAAGGTCGTGGATCCCCTCACCTTCGAGCGGCCCATCTATGCCGGCAACGCCATCGTCACCGTGAAGGCGCCGGAGAAGCCCTGCGTGGTGGCCACCGTGCGCACCGCCTCCTGGGCGGCCTGCGGCGAAGGCGGCAGCGCCGAGGTGGCGGACATCGCCGTGGATGCGGCCCTGCCAAGCCATTCCCGCTACGTGGAACTCAAGCGCGACGCCACCGACCGGCCGGACCTGCAGTCCGCCGCGCGGGTGGTGTCCGGCGGGCGCGGCGTGGGCAGCAAGGAGAACTTCGCCATCGTCTACAAGCTCGCGGACAAGCTCGGCGCCGCCGTGGGCGCCTCCCGTGCCGCGGTGGACGCGGGCTACGTGCCCAACGACCTGCAGGTGGGCCAGACCGGCAAGATCATCGCGCCGGATCTCTACGTCGCGGTGGGCATCTCCGGCGCCATCCAGCACCTCACCGGCATCAAGGACGCGCGTACCATCGTGGCCATCAACAAGGATCCGGAGGCCCCCATCTTCCAAGTGGCGGACTTAGGCCTCGTGGGCGACCTGTTCCAGATCCTGCCGGAGCTGGAGCAGGCCCTGGACAAGCGCTGAGCCGGAACCAACCGCGCCCCCGGCGGTCTTAGAGACACGCCCGCCGGCGGGGAGCCGGCGGACCCCCTTTTCACTCCGCATCCCAAAAGAGGCAACTCCATGAAACTGCTACGTTTCCTGCCCGCCCTGCTGCTGGCGGTGGCCCTGCCGGCCCTGGCCGACGACGCCCCGAAGGGCGATGACGCCGCCAAGGCCAACTCGGCCCAGACCAAGCCCCAGCTCTCCGTGACCTCGGGCTCCGTCACCGTCGGCGGCCAGAAGATCGGCTACAAGGCCAACACCGGCACGCTGGTGCTCAAGAACGACAAGAACGAACCCACCGTGAGCATGTTCTACGTGTACTACGCCAAGGAAGGCGCGAACCCGGCGAACCGCCCGGTCACGTTCTTCTTCAACGGCGGCCCCGGCTCCGCCACCATCTGGCTGCACATGGGCGCCTTCGGCCCCGAGCGCGTGCGCACCGCCGATGACAGCCACACCCCCGGCGCGCCCTACACGCTCGCCAACAACGACGTGAGCCTGATGGACGTCACCGACGAGGTGTTCATCGACGCCCCCGGCACCGGCTTCAGCCGCGTGCTGGACAAGGACCTGGGCGGCAAGGGCGAGGGCAAGGACTTCTACGGCGTGGACCAGGACGCCAAGGCCTTCTCCGACTTCATCCAGCAGTTCCTCTCCAAGTACGGCCGCTGGAACTCGCCCAAGTACATCTTCGGCGAGAGCTACGGCACCATCCGCGGCCCGGTGCTGGCGCTGAACCTGCAGAACGCGGCGGTGGACATCAACGGCCTGATCCTGCTCTCGGCGATCCCCAACACCGAGATCAGCCCGGACGGCGACGGCCTCAACCCGTCCATCGACATCCCGTTCGCGCTGGTGCTGCCGACCCAGGCCGCCACCGCCTGGTACCACGACAAGATCCCGAACAAGCCCGCCAAGCTCGAGGACTTCCTCGCGCAGGTGGAGAAGTTCGCCATGGGCGAGTACCTCACGGCCCTGAACCAGGGCTCGCTGCTGGACCCGGCCGAGAAGCGCCAGGTGGCCCAAAAGCTCGCCTCCTTCACCGGCCTCTCCGCCGACTACTGGGTGAAGGCGAACCTGCGCGTCTCCGGCGGCCAGTTCGAGCACGAGCTGCTGCGTGACTCCAACCGCCTGGCCGGCCGCCTGGACAGCCGCTTCTCGGGCTATGCCCTGGACCCCCTGGGCGAGTACTCCGAGTACGACCCGCAGTCCTCGGGCATCAGCTCCGCCTACGTGTCGCTGTTCAACGACTACGTGCGCAAGACGCTGAAGTACGGCGAGGACCAGACCTACATCCCGCTCTCCTTCCAGGTGAACGGCGGCTGGGACTTCAAGCACCAGAACCCGTTCGGGCAGGCCTTCCCCGGCGCCACCAACGTGCTGCCGGACCTGGCCGTCGCCATGGGCCAGAACCCGACCATGAAGGTGATGCTGACCGGCGGCTACTACGACCTGGCCACGGCGTTCTACGCCGCGGAGTTCCAGATGCACCACCTGCCGATGGACGACAAGCTCCAGGCCAACATCAGCTACGCCTGGTACCCGTCGGGCCACATGGTGTACGCGAACGAGGCCTCCGCGAAGAAGCTCCACGACGACGTGGCGAAGTTCATCGAAGGCTCCCACAAGTGATTTAAGAGCTGTTCAGTCCAGTGCATTTGAGGGCCGCCGCAAGGCGGCCCTTCTTTTTTGCTGCCACTGCTTTGAACACCTACGCGATTTTACGCGTCAAGTCCCTCCCTATTTCGAGGAGGGGATAGCCAACCGCTCAAAAGACAGGAATGCTGGGCTTATGAATGAAAAGGAAACTCTTCAAAAAACGAAAGTCGGCCAAGCCGGAGAGGAAACCCATACCCTTCAACGAAACCCTCAAGAGAGCATAAAGTGCGAGGAGAAAGTTACCAAAGAAATGATAAAGGTCGGAATGCGCGCGATTAGTCTTTTCTGCGATCCTCATTCTTCGGCCGCTTCACTAAATGAGGCTGAATTGGCTCATGTTTATAGAGAAATGCGTGCCCTAGATAAGGATCTTCTTTAGTTCGCTCTTCAAGGGTTTTCTCGGGCTCCAGGAGAAATGAAGAGCAGTGACTGGCGATTTTCAGCAAATCAGAAGTCATTTTGCTAAGCATTTCAGGGGACACTCGGAGTTCTCTAATTTGCTGTGGAGTAGCGGCTCTCGCTTGTGTAGTAGACATTCTATCGCCATCTTCGGTTCTGCGAGATGCGTAGTGAATAACGATGTTGCGCGCATCATTGATATGCTTCATCTGTGCTAATACGGAATCAAATTCTTTGAATACATGCTCAGCAGGAGGTCGAACAGCCCAAACTTTACGGATGGTTTCAACAATTGCATCCGTCCGATCAAAAGAGGTGAGAGCCTTTGCAAGCGGTAACGTAAGACCAGCCTGATCTTGGAGTAGATAAAATATCCACAGCTCAGTGGTGGCAAAAATTTCAATGAAACGACCGAGGTATTTCCAATATTCTGTGGCATCCCCGAATAATTTTTCCACCAGAATATTGGTATCGGTATTCTCAGTCATAACCCCCCCCAATGAGTCGGCAATAATCTTAGTCAGTTTACTTCGTAGTTTTTGTAGCGTAACTCGATCTCGCAAAAAAGGCTTCTCACCCGCATGGCGAGTGGGGCAGGTTATCTCTTAGTTCTTACCCCCGTAGCGCGAGCCGAGCACTGGACTGAGCAAGGCAAGCCCCGCAGGGGGCGAAGCCAGGGATGGCGAGCTTCCGCACGCGGCATAGGGATATGCCGTGTGCGGAACTCCGTAGCGAAGGAAGCGCGCAGGGAAGCCGTGGCTTCCACGGCCCGCGCTCCGGGCGGGCGCTTTTGGTTACTTTTGGCGCGCCAAAAGTAACCCGTCCGCGGGGCGGAACACCGCCCTCTTGATCAGTGGCGGCCAAAGGCCGCACCAATAAACCTGGATTCCAGGCCTTCGCCGGAATGACGGAAAAGCCACCTACCCCGTTGGGCAGCTCTTTTTGCCTGCGCCTGTAAACCTGAGATAATTCGTGCCTCGAATTATCCCAGCGGCCCCAAGAGCATGTCCCAACCCCTTTGGACCCCGAGCCCCGAGCGCATACGGCAGGCCAACATCACCCGCTTCCTCGACCACGTGCGCCGCGAGTGCGACCCGCACGTGACGAGCCAGGCGGGCCTGTACCGCTGGTCGGTGGAGCATCCGGAGAAGTTCTGGCCCCAGGTGTGGGCCTTCTGCGGCATCAAGGCTTCCAGGACCTGGGACCGGGTGCTGGAGCACGGCGACAGGATGCCGGGCGCCCAGTGGTTCACCGGCAGCCGCCTGAACTTCGCCGAGAACCTGCTGCGCTACCGGGACGACCGCACCGCGCTCGTGTTCCGCGGCGAGGACGGCTCCCGCGTCGCGCTGACGTATGCCGAGCTCTACCGCCAGGTGGCGGGCCTCGCGGACGCCCTGCGCAAGTCCGGCGTCACCCCCGGCGACCGGGTGGCGGGCTTCATGCCCAACCGGCCGGAAGCCGTCATCGGGATGCTGGCGGCCACCAGCCTCGGCGCCGTGTGGTCCTCCTGCTCGCCGGACTTCGGCATCAACGGCGTGCTGGACCGCTTCGGCCAGATCGCGCCCAGGGTGCTCATCACCTGCGACGGCTACCACTACGCCGGCAAGGAGGTGGACTCCCTGGAGCGCATCAGCGGCGTGCTCGCCCAGCTGCCCTCGGTGGAGCGGGTGGTGGTGGTGCCTTATCTCAAGCAGCGCCCGGACATCGCCGCGGTGCCACACGCGGTGCACTGGGGCGACTTCCTGACGGATGCCGCCGAGGTGCGCTTCGAGCAGCTGCCCTTCGACCATCCCGTCTACATCATGTACTCCTCCGGCACCACCGGCGTGCCCAAGTGCATCGTGCACGGCGCCGGCGGCACCCTCATCCAGCATCTCAAGGAGCTCTCGCTGCACACCGACGTGAAGCGCGAGGACGTGCTGTTCTACTTCACAACCTGCGGCTGGATGATGTGGAACTGGCTGGTGTCGGGCCTCGCGGTGGGCGCCACCGTGCTGCTGTTCGACGGCTCGCCCTTCCACCCGGACAACTACATCCTCTGGCGCATCGCCGAGGAGGAAGGCATCAGCATCTTCGGCACCAGCGCGAAGTACCTGGCGGCCCTGGAGAAGTTCCGCGCCAAGCCGGCCGCGCGGCACACGTTCCCGCGCCTGCGCACCATCACCTCCACCGGCTCGCCGCTGCTGCCGGAGAACTCCGAGTACGTCTACCGGGACATCAAGCAGGACGTGTGCCTCTCCTCCATCTCCGGCGGCACCGACATCGTCTCCTGCTTCGCGCTCGGCAACCCCACGCTGCCGGTCTATACCGGCGAGCTGCAGTGCCGCGGCCTCGGCATGGCGGTGGAGATCTGGGACGAGGACGGCAAGCCGCTGCGCGGCCAGCCCGGCGAGCTCGTGTGCGTGAAGCCCTTCCCCTCCATGCCGGTGTTCTTCTGGAACGACGCGGAGGGGAAGAAGTACCACGAGGCCTACTTCGAGCGCTTCCCCAACGTCTGGCGCCACGGCGACTGGGCCGAGCTCACGGAGCACGACGGCCTCATCATCTACGGCCGCTCCGACGCCACCCTGAACCCGGGCGGCGTGCGCATCGGCACCGCCGAGATCTACCGCCAGGTGGAGAAGCTGCCGGAGATCGTGGAGAGCCTGGCCATCGGCCAGGACTGGAAGGGCGACGTGCGGGTGATCCTGTTCGTGCGCCTGCGCGAGGGGGTGCAGCTCGACGATCCCCTGCGCGAGCGCATCCGCGCCACCATCCGCGACAACACCACGCCGCGCCACGTGCCGGCCAAGATCATCGCCGTGCCGGACATCCCGCGCACCATCAGCGGCAAGATCACCGAGCTCGCGGTACGCAACGTCGTCATGGGCCGGCCGGTGAAGAACACCGACGCGCTCGCCAACCCCCAGGCGCTGGAGCACTACCGGGACCTGCCGGACCTGCGGAACTGACGTGAACGGCACCGGGACCCCGCGCCAGCGCTACGAAGCTGAGCTCGCCGGGCACGGCTTCGTGCGCGACGCGGCCCAGGAACGCGCCGTCGCGGCCCTCGACCAGCTCCACACCCGCCTCGTCCATACGCCGCGCCCCTCCCCCTGGCGCCGGCTGCTGGGCCGCGGCGCGGCGCCGGTGAAGGGACTGTACCTCTGGGGCGGCGTGGGCCGCGGCAAGACCTGGCTCATGGACCTGTTCTTCGAGGGCCTGCCGTCCGACGACAAGCTGCGCCTGCACTTCCACCGCTTCATGCGCGAGGTGCACGCGGGCCTGAAGCGCCATCCGGACGAGACGGACCCGCTGCGCGCCGTGGCCGCGGAGTTCCGTGCGCGGGCCCGGGTGATCTGCTTCGACGAGTTCTTCGTCTCGGACATCACCGACGCCATGCTGCTGGGCCGGCTGTTCCAGCACCTCTTCTCCCTCGGCGTGACGCTGGTGGCCACTTCCAACGTGCCGCCGGACGAGCTCTACAAGGACGGCCTGCAGCGGGCACGCTTCCTGCCCGCCATCCGCGAGCTCAAGGCCCACACCCAGGTGCTGAACGTGGATGGCGGCACCGATTACCGCCTGCGCCACATGCAGGGGACCCAGCTCTTCTACGTGCCCGCCGGCCGGCAGGCGGATGCGCACCTCGGCGAGGTGTTCGCGCGGCTCACCGGCCACCATCGCGCGGACAGCGGCGACCTGGATGTGAACGGCCGTCCCATCCCCACCCTCCGGCACGCGGACGGCGTGGCCTGGTTCGGCTTCGAGGCGCTCTGCGAGGGCCCGCGCAGCCAGGAGGACTACATCGAGCTCGCCCGGGGTTTCCACACGGTGCTGCTCTCGGGCATCCCCCGCTTCGACCGGGACCGGGAGGACGCGGCGCGCCGTTTCATCGCCCTGGTGGATGAGTTCTATGACCGACGCGTCAAGCTCGCGGCCTCCGCCGCAGTGCCCCTGGACGGGCTATACGCCGGCAAGCGCCTGGCGTTCGAGTTCCAGCGCACCGTGAGCCGCCTGACGGAGATGCAGACCCGGGAGTATCTCTCCCTGCCCCACTTACCGTAAAATCCGCCTTCCTGAATTCCGAGGTTTCCCATGGCTTTCGATGAACAGGCCTTCGCCGAGTGGCACAAGGCCCAGCAACAGCAGGTGGCCGACTACCTGCGCCGCCTGCAGATCTTCGACTCCGACATCACGGGCGAATGGCTGTGGATCATCCCGCACCGCGCCATGCTGGGCCGCGTGTGGCCCAAGCACGGCACCTCGCCCAAGCTCTGGGTCATCACCGGGGTGGTGCCCACGGACCACGCCGAGGCCGGCGCCGCGCGCAGCTGCCGCGAGGCGGCCCGCTACTTCGCCCTGAAATGGCAGCTCGAGGCCGCGCGCCTCGGCAAGGGCAACCAGGAGACGCCCCAGGTGGGCGACGCGAAGGTGGACTGGAAGGAGATGGAAGGCAACATCGCGCGCCGCGCCGAATGGCTGCACGACCTCATGCAGGACAACCGCCGCTGGATGCCGGATGGGCTGCCCCTCTTCCGCATGGACCACGAAGCGGCTCAGCTCTGAGCCGCTGCCAAAGACGCAAAAGAAAAGGCCGGCTTAAAGCCGGCCTTTTTATTCAGTACTCGCCATTCAAGTCAGTTTGGCGAAGTCATCCACCTTGATTGCCTCACGCCGCAGCGCCTCCGCGGAGCGCAGCGCAGCCGCCTCGCCGGGGGTGATGAGGCCTTTCTGCATCGCCTCATCGATCTGGGCCTCGCCCCGCGCCTGGAGGATCTTATCCTTCGCGGCGGCCTTGAGCTTCTCCCGGAGCGGCCGCGTCTCCACCGCCTGCTGGAACGCCTCGTCCAGGAGCCGCACCTTCTCCTTCATGTCCGCGGGCAGGTACATGCCCGCAGTGAGGCGGTCCCGCTGCGGCGAAGGCCGCAGGATCGCTGCCGCGAGCTGGTGTTCCAGCGCGTCGGAAGGCGCCCGGTAAGGCATGCCCAGGGGGAACACCACCACGCGCAGCGCGGCCGCCAGCCAGCGGTTCGGCAGGTTCTTGAACAGGGCGTCGAAGCTCTGCTGGATGCGCCACAGGCTGTCCTCGCAGACCCACTGCACCAGCGGCAGGTCCTCGCGGGGGTTACCCTGGTCGTGGAAGTGCTTGAGCGCGGCCGAGGCGATGTAGAGCTGGCTGATCACGTCCGCCATGCGCGCCGAGAGCCGCTCGCGGCGCTTGAGCTCGCCGCGCAGCGTGAGCAGCAGGGCGTCGGTCACGTAGGCGAAGGCCGCGCTCATGCGCGTGAGCTGCTGGTAGTGGTGCTTGAGCGCGTCCGGCGCCGTGGGCGCGCTCACGAAGGCCGCGCCGGTGAGGCCATGCAGGAAGGCGCGCGCCTTGTTGTTGGCGATGAAGCCCATGTGCCCCAGCAGCGCCTGGTCGAAGTCGCGCCGCGCAGCGCGCTCATCGGTGTTCGCCGCGGCCTGCAGCTCCTTCAGGAGATAGGGATGGCAACGGATAGCGCCCTGACCGAAGGTGATGAGGTTGCGGGAGAGGATGTTGTGCCCCTCCACCGTGATGCCCATCTGCGGGTAGCTGTGATAAGGCCCCAGCGGGTTGCGCGGCCCCAGGGAGAGCGCGGCGCCGCCGTGCACGTCCATGGCGTCGTTCACCACCTGCCGCGCCCGGTCCGTGAGGTTGTACTTCACGATGGCCGAGATCACCGCCGGCTTGTGGCCCTGGTCCAGGGCCGCGAGGGTGGTGAGCCGCGCCCCGTCCATGGCGTAGGTGTTGCCGGCGAGACGCGCCAGGGCCTCGCGCACGCCCTCGAACTGGCTGATGGGCAGCTTGAACTGGCGGCGCACCCGCGCGTAGGCGCCAGTGACGCGTGTGGCGAGCTTGGCGGTGGCGGTGCTGAGCGCCGGCAGGGAGATCGCGCGGCCGTCCGTCAGGCACTCCATCAGCATGCGCCAGCCCTTGCCGGCCATCGGCTG
Organism: Gammaproteobacteria bacterium; assembly: GCA_036383255.1. Lineage (NCBI taxonomy): Bacteria > Pseudomonadati > Pseudomonadota > Gammaproteobacteria > Gammaproteobacteria bacterium. Next base: position 154,254 of record DASVOS010000011.1, read on the forward strand.
GCCGCCGATGAGCATGTCCAGGGGGATGAACACGTCCTTGCCGAACAGGGGGCCGTTCATGAACGCCATGTGCAGCTGGTCGTGGCGGGTGCCGGTGCGCACGCCCTCCGCCTTGGCCGGCACCAGGGCCAGGGTGATGCCGAGGTGGGTCTTCTCGCCCAGCAGGTGGTCCGGATCCTCCAGCTTGAACGCGAGGCCCAGCACCGTGGCGATGGGCCCCATGGAGATGTAGCGCTTCTCGAAGCTGAGGCGGATGCCGAGGGTGCCCTGGGCGTCCTTGCACACCACGCCCACGTCCGGGATGGCGCCGGCGTCGCTGCCCGCCTCGGGGCCGGTGAGCGCGAAGCAGGGGATCTCCTCGCCCCGCGCCAGGCGCGGCAGCCAGTGGTCCTTCTGGGCCTCGGTGCCGTACTTGAGCAGGAGCTTACCGGGGCCCACGGAGTTCGGGATCATCACCGTGAGCGCGGCGCTGATGCTGCGGCTCGCGATCTTCATGATCACCGCCGCGTGGCCCATGTTGGAGAAGGCGAAGCCACCGTACTCCTTGGGGATCATCATGCCGAAGAAACCGCGCTCCTTGATGAAGCGCCAGGTCTCGGGCGTGAGGTCCTTGTCCACGTTGCAGATGCGGTGGTCGTCCAGCATCGCGCAGAGCTGCTCCACCGGGCCGTCCAGGAAGGCCTGTTCCTCCGCCGACAGCTTCGCCGCCGGGAAGTCCAGGAACTCCTGCCAGCGGGGCGCGCCGCCGAAGAGCTCCGCGTCCCACCACACGGTGCCCGCTTCCAGCGCGTCCCGCTCGGTGGCGGAGATCTCCGGCATGGCGGCCCGGTAGAACTTCAGGAGCGGAGTGCTGATGAGGAGGCGCCTGAGGGGCGCCACGTACAGCAGCACCACCAGGATGGCGTAGAGGATCCAGAGCAGCGCCTTGATACCACCGGAGGCGGCGCTGATGCCGCCGAAGAAGCCGAGCAGCACGGCGAGGCTCACGAGCCAGACGGCCCGGGCCGGACGCGCGGCGGCGAAGCCGAGCGCGGCCAGGATGAACACCGGCCACCAGAAGAAGCCGTGGGTGAAGAAGTCGGCCATGGTCCCTAATTCCCCGGTAAGTCTTTAAGCCTCGAAATCAGGTTGCTTCGAGGGGTGAGCATCCTGGAAGGCTTTCAGCGTCTGGCAGTGGTCGTCGATGCGCCGCAGCGTCTCGAAGGGCGTCACGTCCACGCCGAAGCGGCGCGCGCTGAACATCTGCGGGATCAGGAGCGCATCCGCCATGGTGGGCGTGTCGCCATGGCAGCACTTGCCGGCGCCGCCGGCGGCGGTGATGAGCTGCTCCAGGGCGGTGAACCCGTCGGTGATCCAGCGGATGGTCCACTGCTTGCGGGCGGCCTCGTCCACCTTCAGCGTCTGCTCCAGGTACTTGCTGATGCGCGTGTTCTGGAGGGGATGGATGTCTGCGGCGATCACCAGTGCCATGGCCCGCACTTGGGCCCGGGCCACCGGGTCCTTGGGCAGGAGCGGCGGGTTCGGGTGGGTCTCTTCCAGGTATTCGATGATGGCGATGGACTGGGTGAGGACATGGTCCTGGTCGTCCACCAGCGCCGGCACGAAGCCCTGGGGGTTCACTGCCCGGAACTCCGGCTTGTGCTGCTGGCCGCCCTCCTTCACCAGGTGCACGAAGCGCTGCTCGGGCTTGAGGCCCTTGAGGTTGAGGGCGATGCGCACCCGGTAGGCGGCGGAACTGCGGAAGTAGGTATAGAGCCTCATGCCTTCTCCACCTTCTGCTCGATGGCGCCGAACAGCGTCGCGCCGGCGGCGTCGAACATCTCGATGCGCACCGTGTCGCCGAACTTCATGAACGGCGTCACCGCCTTGCCGCCCTTGATGATCTCCAGCACCCGCTTCTCGGCGAGGCAGGAGGAGCCCTTCGACTCGTCCTGGTTCGCGATGGTGCCGGAACCGACGAGGGAACCCGCCGCCATGGGCCGGGTCTTGGCGGCATGGGCCACGAGCTGCGGGAAGCTGAACTGCATGTCCACGCCCGCCTCCGGCGCGCCGAACGTCTGGCCGTTGAGGTGCGTGACGAGCGGCAGGTGCAGCTTGCCGTCCTTCCAGGCGGGGCCGAGCTCGTCCGGCGTGAGGGCGATGGGCGAGAGGGCCGAGCGCGGCTTGCTCTGCAGGAAGCCGAAACCCTTGGCGAGCTCGTCCGGGATGAGGTTGCGCAGGGACACGTCGTTGATGAGCACCACCAGCTTGATGTGCTTCGCGGCATCCGCGGCGGAGACGTGCTGGGGCACGTCATCCACCAGCACGCCAACCTCGGACTCGAAGTCGATGCCCCAGGCTTCGTCGTTCATGCGGATGGGATCGAGGGGCGGTATGAAGCCGTCGCTCACCGCCTGGTACATGAGGGGATCGTGGAAGAAGCTCTCGGGCACCTCGGCGCCGCGGGCCTTGCGCACCCGTTCCACGTGGGGGAGATAGGCGCTGCCATCCACGAACTGCGGCGCGCGGGGCTGCACGGCCGCCAGATCGCTCATCTCGAGCTGGAACGCGTCTTTGGCCTTCCCCGAATTGAGTGACTCGTAGACGGACTTGAGCTTGGGTTCCGCCATGGCCCAGTTCTCCAGGGCCTGCTGGAGCGAATGGGCGATCTCCGGCACCTTCACGGCGTTCTGGAGTTTCTTGTCCACTACCACCAGCGTGCCGTCGCGGCCGCCGGACTTAAGGCTTGCGAGTTTCACAAATTCTCCTGATTTCTTATCCGCAGACTATAAGCCGATTGAAGTCCCCGACTTCCCACTGCGAATCTCTCCAGATAAACTCAAATGCCTGATCACCGCACCCGTTGTCATAGCCACGGCGATATTCCTGGAAATAGACCAGATAATCTTTCGATCCGCGCTGAAACCAAGTCGTCCTGTAATCCGAACTATTCAGCAGCTCTCGGATATGCACGCTCCGCTCATCCACGGCAATCATCGCTGCGCTATCGGATGGTGGTGCGGCCATACGCACCCAGCCGTCTTGAGGCTCAATCATCCGGAATGCATCAGGTTTATCGAGAACTGAAGTACATGCTGCAAGAAGCGCAAAAGACAGAATTGCGCCCGAAGTGACGCGCATAAAACGCATCAACGCCGCTTCGGATCGAAATGCTTCTTGATGCCCTGCCAGCACTCGTAGTAGTCGCCCTGCAGCTCCTTGGCTTCCAGGGCCTGCTTGGTGGGGCGGATCACGGCGCGGGTCTCGAACATGAAGGCCATGGTGTCCACGATGTGCAGGGGCTTGGAGGTGTCGCCCGCCACCGCCTTCTCGTAGCTGCCGGCGTCGGGACCGTGGCCGCTCATGCAGTTGTGCAGCGAGGCGCCGCCCGGCACGAAGCCGCCGCTCTCCTTCGCGTCGTACACGCCGGTGATGAGGCCCATGAACTCCGAGGCCACGTTGCGGTGGAACCAGGGCGGACGGAAGGTATCCTCCGCCACCAGCCAGCGGGGCGGGAACACCACGAAGTCCATGTTCGCGGTGCCGGGCGTGTCGCTCGCCGAGGTCAGCACCGTGAAGATGGACGGATCCGGATGGTCGTAGCTGATGGAGCCGATGGTGTTGAAGCGGCGCAGGTCGTACTTGTAGGGGGCGTGGTTGCCGTGCCAGCCCGCCACGTCCAGGGGCGAGTGGCCGATGGCGGCGGACCAGAGCTTGCCCTGGAACTTGCCCACTAATTCGAAATCCCCCTCCACGTCCTCGTAGGCCGCTTTCGGGTACAGGAAGTCACGGGCGTTGGCCAGGGCGTTGGAACCGATGGGCCCCAGCTCCGGCAGGCGCAGGGTGGCGCCGAAGTTCTCGGCCACGTAGCCGCGGGCGCTGCCGTCCGGCAACTCCACCTTGAAGCGGATGCCCCGGGGGATCACCGCGATCTCCAGCGGCATCACGTTCAGCACGCCGAGTTCGGTGGAGATCTTGAGGCGCCCTTCCTGCGGCACGATCAGCAGCTCGCCGTCCGCGTCGTAGAAGTAGCGGCCCTGCATGGGCGTGTTCACCGCATACATGTGGATGCCCACGCCCGCCTGGCCCGCGGGGCCGCCGTTGCCCGCCACCGTCGTCAGGCCCGCGATGAAATCCGTGGGCGCGCTCGGGATGGGGAACGGGCTCCAGCGCAGCTGGTTGGGCGTCGCCGGGACCTCGTCGAAGCGGTTGTGGAAACGCCCTTCCGGCATGGCCTTGAAGGGCTTGTGCACCGCGGCGGGACGGATGCGGTAGAGCCAGCTGCGGCGATTGGCGTGGCGCGGTGCCGTGAAGGCGGTGCCGGAGATCTGTTCCGCGTAGAGGCCGTAGGGGACCTTCTGGGGGGAGTTGCGGCCTTCCGGCAGCACGCCGGGCAGCGCCTCGGTGGCGAACTCGTTGCCGAAGCCGGACTGGTAGCTGGCCGCATCGGCGGCAGCCGCCGCGAGCTTGGGTTCCATGGCGCTGACTTTCTGGCTCATGCCCGGCTCCGGATGTTTAGAGGACGCCCCGCTTCATCTGGTCTCGCTCGATACTCTCGAACAGCGCCTGGAAGTTGCCCTCGCCGAAGCCCTCGTTGCCCTTGCGCTGGATGATCTCGAAGAACACCGGGCCGATGACGTTCTGGGTGAAGATCTGCAGGAGCAGCTTCTTCTTGGTCTCCCGGTCCGCGTCGATGAGGATCTTGTTCTTGGCGAGGCGGGGCACGTCCTCGCCGTGGTTCGGCACCCGCTCGTCCACCATCTCGAAGTAGGCGTCGGGGGTGTCCAGGAACTGCAGGCCGGCCTTGCGCATGGCCTCCACCGTGGCGTAGATGTCGTCGGTGAAGCAGGCGATGTGCTGGATGCCCTCGCCCTTGTACTCGTTCAGGTACTCGTTGATCTGACTCTTGGGGTCGCTGGACTCGTTCAAGGGGATGCGCACCATGCCGTCCGGCGCGGTCATGGCCTTGGAGATGAGGCCGGTCTTCACGCCCTTGATGTCGAAGTAGCGGATCTCGCGGAAGTTGAACAGCTGCTCGTAGAACTTCGCGAACTTCTCCATGTTGCCGAAGTACAGGTTGTGGGTCAGGTGGTCCACGAAGGTGAGGCCGAAGCCCTTGGGGTGCTTGTCCACGCCCGGCAGGTACTCGAACTCGGCGCCGTAGACCTCGCCCTTGGCGCCGTAGCGGTCCACGAGGTACAGCATGCTGCCGCCGATGCCCTTGATGACCGGCACGTCCACGGCCTTGGTGGATTCCAGGGACTCGATGGCCTCGCCGCCGTTCTTGAGGGCGGCGGCCTTCACCTGGTCGGCGGGCTTGGCGAAACGGATGGCGAAGCCGCAGGCCGAGGGGCCGTGCTGCTTGGCGAACTGGGCGGCGAAGGAGCCGGGCTCCTCGTTCACCAGGAAGTTGCACTCGCCCTGGCGGTAGAGCGTGATCGCCTTCTTCTTGTGCTTGGCGACGGCGGTGAACCCGAGGCGCGGGAACAGGCCGTGCAGCAGCTTCGCGTCCGGGGCGGCGAACTCCACGAACTCGAAACCGTCCACCCCCATGGGGTTCTCGAACTGCACCGGCTTGATGCCGACGTTGGGCTGCGCACTCATTTCTGTCACCTCGGGTCTGAAGCCCGCCCGCTCGTGCCGGGAAGGCTGAGAAGTCAATCGCTTATTATACCGCCGGGGTCCGGCACGTCCCAAACCGCCGGAAATCAGCTACTTAACGACGCCTATCTCTGTGCGCACATCGATGAGTTCGGGGAAGAACGTCAGGGACAGGGCCTTCTCCAGGAACTTCACGCCCGAGGAGCCGCCGGTGCCCTGCTTGTGGCCGATGATGCGCTCCACGGTCTTCATGTGCCGGAAGCGCCAGAGCTGGAAGTACTCTTCCACGTCCACGAGCTTCTCGCACATCTCGTAGGCGTCCCACCACTCGCGGGTGCCCTCGTAGACCTTCTTGAACACTTGGGTCACGCCCGGGTGCCGCTCGTAGGGCTGCGACCAGTCCCGCTCCACCCGCTCCTGCGGGACCGGCAGGCCGCGACGCTTCAGGTAGCGCAGGAACTCGTCGTAGAGGCTCGGGCGGTTCAGGAGCTCCGTGAGCAGCGCGTGGACCTTGGGGTCATAGCGGAACACGCCCACGAGCTCGGCGGACTTGTTGCCCAGCATGAACTCCAGCGCCCGGTACTGGTGCGACTGGAAGCCGGAGGCGGTGCCGAGAGCCGAGCGGAACTCGGCATACTCGGTGGGGGTGAGGGTCTCCAGCACCGCCCACTGGTTGAAGAGCTGCATCTGGATCTGCTTCACCCGGGACAGGATCTTGAAGCAGGGCTCCAGCTGGTCCTTCTGGATGTGGCGGATGGCGGCATCCAGCTCGTGCAGCAGCAGCTTGATCCAGAGCTCGGAGGTCTGGTGCTGGATGATGAACAGCATCTCGTCGTGGTGCAGCGGGCTCGTCACCGGCTGCTGGGCCGAGAACAGCACGTCGAGCTTGAGGTACCCGGAATAGGTCTCCTGGGGCTTCAGGTCCCGGTGGATGCCCTGCTCCAGCTCGCGTTTGTTGCCGCTCATGCCTGTTTCCAGCCTGAAAGTGCCGCCATTCTACCCGACCCCCCTGTTTCGACCCCCGGCTGGCGGGTCCCGGCCCCCCTGCCCGGGCCGCCGGTCCCCATCAGGACCAAAAAGGGTGTCATGTATAATTGCGCCCCCGCCCGGCCCCCATGCCGGGCGCTATCTATATAAGCACTCCCCGCCGGCGGGCCCGCAGGACCCCATGAGGTCCTCAAAGAGCCCCGGGCGGCTTTCCAGGAGCTAAAAGCCTTGAAGACCGCCGCCACCTTCGAGATCAAGTACCAGCAGTATCTCGACCACGAAGCCAAGCTCGTGCAGAAGGACCTCCCCAAGTTCGCCAAGGACAAGGAGGAGCTGCTGAAGATGTACCGCGCGATGACCTTCGTGCGGGTCTTCGACACCAAGGCCATCGCCCTGCAGCGCACCGGCCAGCTCGGCACCTACGCCTCCAGCCTCGGCCACGAGGCCACCCACGTGGGCATCGGCGCCGCCATGAAGCAGGAAGACGCGTTCTTCCCCATGTACCGCGAGTACGGCACCCAGTTCTACCGCGGCGTGAAGCCCCATGAGGTGCTCCTGTTCTGGGGCGGCGACGAGCGCGGCAACAACTTCTCGGGTCCCAAGCATGACTTCGCCTGGTGCGTGCCCATCGCCACCCAGTACCACCACGCGGCCGGCGCCGCGACGGCGTTCAAGCTGCGCAAGGAGAAGCGCGCGGCGGTGACGGTGATCGGCGACGGCGGCACCTCCCAGGGCGACTATTACGAGGCCATCAACTGCGCCGGCGCCTGGCAGCTGCCGGTGGTGTTCGTGGTGTGCAACAACAAGTGGGCCATCTCGGTGCCCCTCTCCGCCCAGACCGCCTGCGAGACCCTGGCCCAGAAGGCCATCGCCGGCGGCATCGAGGGCATCCAGGTGGACGGCAACGACATCATCGCCGTGCGCGACGTGATGGATAAGGCGCTGGAGAAGGCGCGCGCAGGCAAGGGCCCGACCCTGGTGGAGGCCCTCACCTACCGCCTGCACGACCACACCACGGCGGATGACGCCACCCGCTACCGCCCCAAGGGCGAGGTCGAGGGCGAGTGGAAGAAGGAGCCCCTGGTCCGGATCCGCAAGTACCTCATGGACATCGGCGCCTGGGACCAGAAGAAGGAGGACGCCCTGCTGGCCGAGTGCGCCGAGCGGGTGGACGCCGAGGTGAAGCTATATAAGGAAGCCGGCAAGCCGCCGGTGGAGAGCATGTTCGACCACATGTTCGCGAACCTGCCGGAGGCGCTCGTCGCCCAGCGCGAAGAGGCGGTCGAGGAGGGTTCCCACCATGGCTAAGGTCACGATGGTCGAAGCCATCACCATGGCGATGGCCCACGAGATGGAGAGAGACCCTTCCGTGGTGGTGCTGGGCGAGGACGTGGGCCTCAACGGCGGCGTGTTCCGCGCCACCCTCGGCCTGCAGCAGCGCTTCGGCAAGGACCGGGTGATGGACACGCCGCTGGCCGAGGCGCTCATCGCCGGCATCTCCATCGGCATGGCGACCCAGGGCATGAAGCCCATCGCCGAGATCCAGTTCTCCGGCTTCATCTATCCCGCCGTGGACCAGATGATCAACCACGCCGGCCGCCTGCGCACCCGCACCCGCGGCCGCCTGCACGTGCCCATGGTGCTGCGCGCCCCCTCGGGCGGCGGCATCCACGCGCCGGAACACCATTCCGAGAGCAACGAGGCGATGTTCGCCCACATGCCGGGCATCCGCACCGTGATGCCCTCCTCCCCGTCCCGCGCCTACGGCCTGCTGCTCGCCGCCATCCGCGACCCGGATCCGGTGGTGTTCCTGGAGCCGACGCGCCTGTACCGCCTGAACAAGGCGGAAGTGGAGGATGACGGCAAGGCGCTGCCGCTGGACACCTGCTTCGTGCTGCGGGAAGGCGAGGACGTGACGCTGGTGTCCTGGGGCGCCATGGTCCACGAGACCCTGCAGGCCGCCGCCAAGCTGGGCGAGGAAGGCGTGAGCTGCGACGTGATCGACCTGGCCACCGTCGCGCCCATCGACTTCGACACCATCCTGGAATCCGTGGAGAAGACCGGCCGCCTGGTCATCATCCACGAGGCCCCGCGCAACTGCGGCGTGGGCGCCGAGATCGCCGCCACCGTGGCGGAGAAGGTCATCTACTCCCTGAAGGCGCCGATCCAGCGCGTCACGGGTTATGACATACCGATGCCGCTCTTCAAGCTGGAGCATGATTACATGCCGAGCGTGGACCGCGTGGTCAAGGGCATCCGCAAGGCGCTGGAGGCATAACAAGCATGAAGACGTTCAACCTCCCGGACCTGGGCGAAGGCCTGCAGGAAGCCGAGATCGTCAGCTGGCACGTGAAGGAAGGCGACACCGTGAAGGTGGACCAGCCCCTCGTGTCCGTCGAGACCGCCAAGGCCGTGGTGGACGTGCCGTCCCCCTACGCCGGCAAGATCGCCAAGCTCTACGGCAAGAACGGCGACATCATCCCCACCCACTCCGCGCTGGTGGACTTCGACATCGACGGGGGCGGCGCTGCCGCGCCGGCGCCGAAGGCCAAGGCTGAAGAGGCCGCGGCCCAGAAGGCCGCGCCGGACGCCAAGAAGACCACTCCGGTCGCCGAGGACAGCGGCACCGTGGTGGGCAACGTGCCCACCAGCAACGCCGTGGTGGCCGAGACCGCCATCATCCGCAAGAAGCAGAAGCAGGAACCGCAGCGCGTGAAAGCGCTGCCCTCCGTGCGCATCCTCGCCAAGCAGATGGGCGTGGACCTCTCCGGCATCCCGCCCACCGGCAAGAACGACACCATCAGCGCCGACGACGTGCGCAACGCGGCGGGCGGCCGTGGCGGCGCCGCTCCTTCCGCGCCGCAGGCGCGCTGGGACGTGCCGCCCAAGCGCGCCGACGTGAAGTACGGCGTGGCGGAGCCCCTGCGCGGCCCGCGCCGCGCCATGCACGCCAGCATGACCAAGTCACGCTCGGAAGTCGCCGAATGCACCCTGTTCGACGACGCCGACATCCACGGCTGGATGCCGGGCCAGGACATCACGGTGCGCATCGTGCGCGCCATCGTGGCCGGCTGCCGCGCCGAGCCCGAGCTCAACGCCTGGTACGACGGCGAGAAGCTGGAGCGCACCATCCACGAGCGCGTGGACCTCGCCATGGCGGTGGACACGCCGGACGGGCTGATCGTGCCCATCCTGCGCCGCGTGGAGAGCAAGAACGCCCAGCAGCTGCGCGACGATCTGAACCGCATCAAGGAAGCCACCCGCAACCGCACCGTGGCCCCGGCGGACATGAAGGACCCGACCATCACCCTCTCGAACTTCGGGATGATGGCCGGCCGCTACGCCACCCCGGTGGTGGTGCCGCCGCAGGTGGCCATCCTCGGCACCGGCGGCCTGCGCCACGACGTGGTGCCGGTCATGGGCGGCATCGAGGTGCACAAGCGCATCCCGCTCTCCATCACCTTCGACCACCGCTGCATCACCGGCGGCACCGCCTGCCGCTGGCTGGCCGCCGTGATCAAGGACCTGGAAAAGGCGCAATGACCGCCTTATGACGCAAGCCGCGGACGGCGACCCCAGGGTCGCCGTTTGCATATCCAGCGCAGTAAAATACCGCTCCTAACCCCAAGAACACGCCCGCAAAAGGCCCGCCTCCATGCCGCAACGGAAATCGCCCCCCAAGGACAAGCACCTGGAGAAGGTGATCGCCCTCGCCAAGAAGCATTCCGCCGCGGCCGACCTCGAGAGGTTCATCGTCTCCTACTACGCCGACATCGCCGAGGAGGACATCCTGGCGCAGTCGCCGGAGGACCTGTACGGCGCGGTGCTGAGCCACTGGGAGTTCGGCGCCAAGCGCCTGCCGGGCGAGACCAAGGTGCGGGTGTTCAACCCCGACCCGAAGAAGGACGGCTGGAAGAGCCCCCACACCATCATCGAGATGGTGAACGACGACATGCCGTTCCTGGTGGACACCACCACCATGACCCTGAGCCGGCTCGGCGCCGGCATCCACCTCACCGTGCACCCGATCTACCACGTGAAGCGCGACGCGCGCGGCACGCTCACGCGCGTGGACGGCGAGCGCGGCGAGGGCATGATCACCGAGTCCTGGATGCACATCGAGGTGGACAGCCAGGGGGGCGCCGAGACCCTCGCCAAGCTGGAGGCCGCGCTGCAGAGCGCCATGCGCGACGTGCGCGCCACCATCGGCGACTGGCAGGCGATGCGCGACAAGCTCAAGCAGGTGCGCGAGGCAGTGCAGGCGCACCGCAGCGTGCTCGGCGACGCCGCGGTGGACGAGGGCCTGAAGTTCCTGGAGTGGCTGGGCGACAACCACTTCACCTTCCTCGGCGTGCGCGAGTACGTGCTTGGCGAGGAGAACGGCGAGGAGGTGCTGAAGCTGGTGCCGGACTCCGGCCTCGGCATCCTGCGCGACAGCCACGCCAAGGTCTCGCAGAGCTTCCTGGTGCTGCCCAAGGACGTGCGCAAGCGCGCCCGCGCCAAGGAGTTCATGATCATCACCAAGGCCAACTCCCAGGCCACGGTGCACCGCCCCGGCTACCTCGACTACGTGGGCGTGAAGCGCTTCGGCGCCGACGGCCAGGTGCTGGGCGAGTGGCGCTTCCTCGGCCTCTTCACCACCAGCGCCTACGCCACCAGCCCGCGCGACATACCGGTGCTGCGCGAGAAGGTCGCCGAGGTGATGCGCCGCTCCGAGCTTCCGGCCAACAGCCACGACGGCAAGGCGCTGATGCACATCCTCGAGACGCTGCCGCGCGACGAGCTGTTCCAGAGCACCACCGACGAGCTGTTCGAGACCGCCATGGGCGTGGTGCAACTGCAGGAGCGCCAGCGCGTCAAGCTGTTCATCCGCCGCGACAGCTTCGGCCGCTTCTTCTCCTGCCTCATCTACGTGCCGCGCGACCGCTACACCACACAGGTGCGCCAGAAGATCGAGAACGTGCTGTACCAGGCGCTCAACGGCAAGAGCGCCGAGCACACCGTGGCGCTGTCGGATTCCGCGCTCGCCCGCCTGCACGTGATCGTGCGCACCACCCCCTGGCAGCTCCCGCAGTTCGAGCGCTCCGCGCTCGAGAAGGACATCCAGCGCGCGGTGCGCTCCTGGCAGGACGAGCTCAAGGACGCCCTGGTGGAGAAGCTCGGCGAGGAGCACGGCTTGAAGCTCTTCGCCCGCTACGGCAACCACTTCCCCGCCGCCTACCAGGAGGACATCAAGCCCAAGGCGGCGGTGTTCGACGTGGAGGAGGTGGACGCGCTCAGCGCCAGCGAGGGCCTGCGCATGAGCCTGTACCGGCCGCTCAACGCGCCGCCGGGCTACCTGCGCTTCAAGACCTTCCACCGCGAGCAGACCATCCCCATCTCAGACGCGCTGCCGATGCTGGAGAACATGGGCGTGCGGGTCATCAGCGAGCGCCCCTACGAGCTGGAGCTCGCCGACGGCAGCCTGGTGTGGATCCAGGACTTCGAGCTCATCCGCCCCGGCGATCTCGACGTGGAGGCGGTCAAGGTCGCGTTCCAGGAGCAGTTCGCCCGCGTCTGGCGCGGCGAGGCGGAGAGCGACGGCTTCAACCGGCTGGTGCTGGGCGCCGGCCTCGACTGGCGCCAGACCATGCTGCTGCGCGCCTACTGCAAGTACCTCTTGCAGACCGGCATCAGCTTCAGCCAGGCCTACATGGAGCGGGCGCTCTATACGCACCCCGCCCTCGCCGCCTCCCTGGTGCACCTGTTCGAGGCGCGCAACGACCCGGCCAAGACCCAGCGCCGCGACCACCTCACCCAGCAGCATGCGACCGAGATCGCGGGCGCCCTGGAGCAGGTGTCGAGCCTGGACGACGACCGCATCATCCGCCTGTTCCTGGCCACCATCATGGCCACGCTGCGCACCAACTACTTCCAGAAGGACGCGAACGGCGGCCACAAGGCCCACGTGTCCTTCAAGTTCGACCCGGCGCAGCTCGAGCTGCCCCTGCCCAAGCCCATGTTCGAGATCTGGGTGTACTCGCCCCGCGTCGAGGGCGTGCACCTGCGCATGGGCAAGGTGGCGCGCGGCGGCCTGCGCTGGTCGGACCGGCGCGAGGACTTCCGTACCGAGGTGCTGGGCCTCGTCAAGGCGCAGAACGTCAAGAACACCGTGATCGTGCCGGTGGGCGCCAAGGGCGGCTTCTACGTGAAGCGCCCGCCCGCGGGCGGCGACCGCGAGGCGGTGCTGAAGGAGGGCGTGGCCTGCTACCAGACCTTCCTGCGCGGCCTGCTCGACATCACCGACAACCTGGCCGGCACCAAGGTGGTGCCGCCCAAGGACGTGGTGCGCCATGACCAGGACGACCCGTACCTCGTGGTCGCGGCCGACAAGGGCACCGCCACCTTCTCCGACATCGCCAACGGCGTGTCGGCGGAGTACGGCTTCTGGCTCGGCGACGCGTTCGCCTCCGGCGGCTCCGCGGGCTACGACCACAAGAAGATGGGCATCACCGCCAAGGGCGGCTGGGAGTCGGTCAAGCGCCACTTCCGCGAGCTCGGCGTGGACATCCAGGCCACCGACTTCACGGTGGTGGGCGTCGGCGACATGTCCGGCGACGTGTTCGGCAACGGCATGCTGCTGTCGCGCCACATCCGCCTGCTGGCGGCGTTCGACCACCGCCACGTGTTCATCGACCCGAACCCGGATGCGGAGAAGAGCTTCGTCGAGCGCGAGCGCATGTTCAACCTGCCGCGTTCCTCCTGGGCCGACTACGACGCGAAATTGATATCCGGCGGCGGCGGCGTGTGGCCGCGCAGCGCCAAGAGCATCCCCCTGAGCAAGGAGGCCGCGGGCGTGCTGGGCGTGGACCCGGGCAACTACGCCCCGGCCGAGGTGCTGCGCTTCATCCTCAAGGCCCAGGTGGACCTGCTGTGGAACGGCGGCATCGGCACCTACGTGAAGGCCGCGAGCGAGTCCCACGCCGAGGTGGGCGACCGCGCCAACGACGCGATCCGCCTCAACGGCAACGAGCTGCGCTGCAAGGTCGTAGGCGAAGGCGGCAACCTGGGCTGCACCCAGCGCGGCCGCATCGAGTACGCCCTGGCCGGCGGGCGCATCAACACCGACTTCATCGACAACTCGGCGGGCGTGGACTGCTCCGACCACGAGGTCAACATCAAGATCCTGCTGAACCTGGTCTCCTCGGAGAAGAATCTGGGCGAAGCCGCCCGCAACAAACTGCTGGCGGAGATGACCGACGAGGTCGGCGCGCTGGTGCTGCGCGACAACTACATGCAGTCCCAGGCCATCTCCATCGCCGAGGTGCAGGCGCCGGGCCGCATCAGCGAGCACGCGTACCTGATCCGCGCGCTGGAGAAGACCGGCATGCTGAACCGCGCCATCGAGTTCCTGCCCTCCGACGAGGGGCTCAAGGAGCGGCGCAAGGCCGGCAAGGGCCTCACCCGCCCCGAACTCGCGGTGGTGCTGGCCTACAGCAAGATCGACATCTACAACGGCCTGCTGGCCGGCGACGTGGCGGAGGACCCCTACCTCGCCAACGAGCTGGAGACCTACTTCCCGACCCCGCTGCAGAAGCGCTACGGCGACCTGATGCCCAAGCACCGGCTGCGCCGCGAGATCATCTGCACCGCGGTGACCAACAGCATCGTCAACCGCATGGGCTCCACCTTCGCGCACCGCATGCAGGAGGAGACCGGCGTGGATGCCTCCACCGTGGCGCGCGCCTATACCATCGCCCGCGAGAGCCTGGCCATGCCGGCGCTGTGGGAGGCGGTGGAGGCGCTCGACAACAAGGTGCCGGCCGCCGTGCAGGTCTCGATGGCGGTGCAGAGCTCGCGCATGCTCAAGCACGTCACCCGCTGGCTCATCGACCGCATGCGCGACAAGCTCGACATCGCCGCCACGGTGCCGCTGTACCAGCCGGGGCTGGCGACGCTGGTGCAGCACATGCCGGGCGTGCTCAGCGACGACCTGGCCGAGAACTTCACCCGCGGCGTGCAGCAGTACACTGACGTGGGCGTGCCGGACGCGCTGGCGCGGCGCATCGCCGCCATCGGCCCGCTCTACGCCGGCCTCGATGTCGTGGACGTGGCGCGCGAGGGCAAGCTGCCGGTGGAGGTCGTGGCCAAGGTCTATTTCCACATCGGCCGCGAGCTCAGGCTCGACTGGCTGCGCGCCCGCATCGAGGAGCTCTCGGTGGAAGGGCACTGGCAGGCGGTGGCCCGCGGCACCCTGCGCGAGGACCTCTACGCCCAGCAACGGGCGCTCGCGGCCCAGGCGCTACAGGGTGCCCGGGACAGTCACACAGCCATGAAGCAGCTGGAACAGTGGCTGGCTGCCCACGCCGGACGCCTCGAGCACGCGCGCCGGGTGCTGTCGGACATGCAGGCGGCGAACATCGCCGACTTCCCCAGCTTGTCCGTGGCGCTGCAGGAGATCAGGAAGCTGGCGCGTCTGTGAGCCGACCGAAGCCCCCTGTGAAAGGGGGCTTCGCTTTTCTGGCGCCTGCCCGGCGCGGCGAGTACTCTTAGAGGCATGAGCGCCGCCGACACCCAGGTCAACTACAGGCAGACCCTCCGGGACCTGTCCGAGCGCATCGTCGCCGCCCAGAAGCCCATCCGCATCCTCGACCACATCAAGTGGGACGCGTCCATCCAGGAGCAGTTCGTCCAGGGCGGCGGCCGCGAGTTGCCGCGGGTGGATGCCGCCTACTACGCCGGCCGGCCGCTCGGCTTCGATCCCTCCGCCAAGCGCCAGGAGTTCCACGAGATCGAGCGGGACATCACCCGCCAGCTCGGCCAGTTCAACTCCCTGGGCGGCATCATGCGCCGCATGTGCCGGGAGTACACGCAGGTGGTGCGCATGCTGGAAGGGCGCGGCACAGCCGAGTTCGGCGTCATCTCCGAGGAGCTCTACGGCTCCGCCAGCGACGCCTTCCACGAGGGCGGGCCGACCCTGGCCGACCTCGGCCAGATACTCGGCGACGCCATCGCCAGCATCGACCAGAGCGAGCTCCTGAAGCCGGAGGCGAAGACCATCAGCGGCGAACAGGCGGTGGAGATCCTGCAGCACCGCATCAACAAGGCCTTCCACGAGTCCGAGGGCACCATGCGCGTGCTGCTCTCCGACGGCATCGTGGCGGACGCCGCCGCCGGCGCCGACTACATCAAGATCCGCAAGGAAGCCAAGTTCAACGAGCGTGACCTCAAGGTGCTGGAGGTGCATGAGGGCTGGGTCCACCTCGGCACCACCCTCAACGGCAGCCAGCAGCCGGTGTGCACGTTCCTCTCCAAGGGGCCGCCCTCCTCCACCGTGACCCAGGAGGGGCTCGCGATCCTGATGGAGATCATCACCTTCGCCTCCTATCCGAGCCGCCTGCGCCGCCTCGCCAACCGCATCCGCGCGGTGGACATGGCCGAGAAGGGCGGCGACTTCCTGGACGTCTACCGCTTCTTCCTGGAGCAGGGGCTGACGGAGGGGGAAGCCTACGGCAACTCTGCCCGCATCTTCCGCGGCAGCACGCCCACGGGACGGCCCTTCACCAAGGACCTGTCCTATAACAAGGGCTTCATCATGATCTACAACTACATGCGCCTGGCGGTGCGCAAGGGCATGCTGGACCGCATCCCCATGCTGTTCTGCGGCAAGACCACCCTGGAGGACGTGCGCACCCTGTCCCAGGGCGTGGCCGAGGGCGTCATCAGCCCGCCCCGCTTCCTGCCGCCCCAGATCGCCGACCTGAACGCCATCACCGCCTGGATGTGCTACTCCAACTTCCTGAACCGCCTGGACCTGGGGCGCATCCAGGACGATTACGCCGCCATCCTCTGACCCCCGGGGTCCGGGACCTGACAACCCGCCCGGCCCAGACGCGTTATGTGCCCTGAGGGCCCGTTTCCAGGGCTTTTACAGGGGGTCTAGAGCCCTTGGTGGGCAGGGGCCCCTGCCCCTACAATAGCCGCCTGGATTTTGAACCCGAACCCGAGGTTTTCCATGAAAAGCATGCGTATCCCCCTGATCACCCTGGCGCTGGCCGGCGCCATGACTGCCGCCTGGGGCGCCGAGTCGGTGATGAATCTCATCAGCTCCGGCGAGGCCGTGCAGAAGGAAGTGGTGGACAACAAGGCCAAGATGGACGCCGCCCAGCAGAAGAACAAGGACCTGGCCGGCCAGGGCAAGGCCATCCAGTCCGACAAGGCCAAGATCCTCGCGGACCTGGATGCCTGGAACAAGCAGAACGACTCGGTGAAGCAGCGCGTGGCTGACTACCAGACCAAGTGCGGCCCGGACAAGAAGCTGAACCAGGACGAGTTCAAGGCCTGCACCGCCGAGAAGGACCAGCTCAACGTCGACATCGCCAAGGTCAACAGCGACGTGGCGGAGATCAACAAGCGCAACGAGTCGCTGAACGCCCGCATCCCGGCCTACAACGACGCCATCCAGAAGTCGCCTGAGGAGATCAAGGCCGCCTTCGCCGACTACAACGCCTCCCTCAAGAAGGAAGCGGCGTGGCTCGACCAGGCCCGCGGCCAGATGTCCAGCGACGCGTTCAAGTCCTACGGCAAGAAGGCCGGCTGCCCCGACGTGAGCAAGCCCGCCAAGACCGCCGAAGTGATGATCAAGATGACCGACGACGTCATCGCCTGCCTCAAGAAGGTCTCGAACTCCTGATCCGGAGTTTCAGGACACGCAAAGCAAGACGCCCGGGGTGACCCGGGCGTCTTTTTTCATGCCTTGATTCCAGCGCTTTTCAGCGGCCTTTCGCGTCGGCCTCGTGGTCCCGGGTGGCCAGCTTCTCGCTGGAGCCGAGCGGCGGGGCCAGCCAGACCCTGAGGTCCACGTAGCGGTTGTCTGCGTCGTTCCTGGCATCGGGGTGCGGGATCGCCATGCCCACGCCGCCCTGGGCGATGCTGCCGCGCGGGATGCCGAGCTTGGCGAGGTAGTACACCACCGACTCGGCGCGCCACTTGGAGAGCTGCAGGTTGTAGGCCGCGGAACCCTTGTTGTCGGTGTGGCCGGTGACCGCCACCGACACCACCTTGATGCCGCGGCTCTGCCAGTCGCTGAAGGAGGTGCGCAGCGCCACGCGGTTGCGGCTCGAGAGGTGGGCCTTGTTGAACTCGAAGGGCAGCGCCGTGTAGATCTGGTGGATGTAGGGCAGCGTCGCCATGTCCGGCTTGTTGTTCGCCAGCGTCTCGGCATCCGAGGGCGAAGGCACCAGGCTGTAGGCGGTCTGGGCCGTGGGCTCGACCTTGGGGTACAGGAACGCGAACTCGTTCGCGTCCAGCACCTCGTAGTGGTGGCGCTTCTGGTAGACCTCGGTCATCACGTCGTAGCAGAAGCCCTTCTTCTCGTCCTGCGCCAGCGGGCGCAGCTGCATGCACTTGCCGTCCGGACCGACCCAGGGCGCATCGCCCTGCATAAGCCAGGCGGTCTTGGAGGGCGCGGACTCGCAGGCGGCGAGCAGCACAGTGGTGAAGGCCAAAGCGGCGATACGCATGCTCATGGGCATGTCTCCTTCGTCTCGTGGTGGCGGGCAGGTGCCATCGGTGGCGCCCTGCCGGACCACCCCTGGTCCGGCGTCCCTGTCAGGACGCGTACATAACTTGACAATAGTACTGCACCCCATCGAAGACTGCAGCGTCCAGGCCTTTATGGGCTTGCAGAAAGAGCGGCGGGTCCGGTTTCGGCCCCGCTCCTGGAGCCGCTCCAAAGAGCCTATGGGACGCACAGGCGCATCCTTCCAACCCAGGGCAGGCCGGCATTGCAGCCAAATAGGGCCGGGGTGGCGACCCATAACCGATTGATTTAATGGCAATTTAAATAAAGCTTAAAGAACGTGACGTATTTACTTTACATAATATCGTGTAGGTGCTAGGATGTATCTAACCGATCAAGGCAAACCCGGTGAAAGCCGGGGACGCAAAGTCACCGGCCTACAGGGTGCATCCACCCCAAGGTAGCGGGACCGCCGGATCAGAGGCCGCCGCCTGCGCGTCCTCGCCCTGGCCTGCCTTGCGGTCCCTATGTGGGCACGAGGTGGACCATGGGCGACCAGACCGACTCCAAGCAGATCAACTTCCTCCACGGCACCTGGCGCGCCCTGCTGCACGACCAGACGGAGCCTTTCGAGAAGGACCTGCTCAAGGACTATGTGAGCAGCAACGTGATCGGCCGCCTGCCGCGCCAGACCACCCTCACCAACGTGATGCACGAGTGCCAAGCCCAGGGCGCATTCCAGGAGAGCTACATCAAGTCCTTCCTGGCGCTGCCCAAGGCCTGGGACAAGCTCACCCCCGAGTCGCGCCACACCATCCTGGTCTACGTCCAGAAGTGCGGCCTGCACAAGAATGCCGGCATCCGCCTCAAGCCGCTGGAGGACGACGAGGCTGCCCTCACCATCCGCTGGGATACCGCCAATCGACTGTACGCGGCCGCCCGCGACCAGGCCTTCCAGGCCTGCCGGCGCCTCGGCCTCGAGGTGACCCAGCCGCGGAGCCGGCCCCGCCCCAACGAGTTCGCCACCCTCGCCCAACTCGGCCAGGAGATCCTGATCAAGCTCTTGCGCGAGCGCGTCAATATCGACAAGACTGCCGTCACCATGGCGGTGGGCTACGTCACCCCGGTGGCGAGCGCCAAGCTCGGCTACCACCTGCGCAGCGCCTATGCCGAGTGCCGCGACGCCCTCTACGCCGCGCTGCTGCACTGGGCGTTCCATCACCCCTCCGAGGTCCTGGGCGGCGGCGAAGTCGGCGCGCGGCTGACCGCGGAACAGGAAGCGGCGCTGGACCTGCGCGTGCGCGAGCAACTCAAGCCCTTCGAATACCAGTTCGAGGGGCTCTGTGCCGACCTCGAGAACATGTCTTCGGAACCCACGATCTACGAGAAGGTGCGCCGCTGCTTCCAGGAGGCCGTGGTGCTGCACTGACGTTCACTGGAGGTGATGGGGGCAGGCCGGGTCAGCGGCCTGCGATACCTGAAGCCCGCCGCGAGGCGGGCTTTTTTATTTCAGCCTGCAGCAGGATGACGGGAATAGATGGCGAAATCCGTCAGTCGTGGACCTTCCCTCACCGGGAAGGTGGCACCTGCCAGGAACTTGTACTACTATTTTCATAGTACACACCTGCCTCCATGAGGAACCACCATGCGCATCCGCCAGTCTTGCCTGATCCTGATTCCGCTGCTCGCCGCCCTGTCCTGCTTCTCCGCCCGGGCAGCAGATCCCGACTCCGAAGCCGATTACGGCACGAGCGTCCTCTACCTCGGCAAGATCGGCGTGACCGGTCAGGAAGCCATCTTGGGCGCGCTGCAAGACATCAAACTGGCCCTGGCGCAGCCCCTCTCCAATGACCCGAGACTCGCGGACGTGATGGTCTGCCGCCTGGCGGATGACATCGGCACCCACGCCAAGCAACTCCTGATCTGCGGCACCAACCGCGTGCTCAACCAGAACCGCGCGCTGTTGCAGGCGACCATGAGCTCGTTCCTCGGCAATGCCAATCCACCCGCGGGTGGCGACGGTCATGGCGGGTCCTCCACCGCCTGCAGCGCCTCCAGCTGTTTTGAAGAGGACGTAGGAATCCTCAACGAGACCGTCAACAGCCAGTCCCAGCACTACATCAAGCAGCAGGTGAATGGCGCAGCCCTGCGCGCCCTGTTGGCGAAGCTTCCCTATCCCCAGCAGATTGCTGTCCCGGCAGCCGCCACGGTGCCGGCACCGACGGCGGTGACGGCACATCTCTGAATCTAAGGCGTGATGAAAATAAAAAAGCCCACCTGATCAAGGTGGGCTTTTCATTGATGGCGCGCCCGGAGGATTACGGCGGGCTATCCCTGCCCGCCGCCCTTCGGGCCAGCGCCGAAGCGGCGCTGTTCAAAATCGTTCTAAGCTCGGATATCCCTTCCTCGCTAAGAACCCAGGGTTTGCCATCCATGGCAAACCCGCTCAGCGCTACGCGCTGAGCCCCGGCGATTTTGTCGAACTCGCCGATTGAAACGTCGGGAGTTCGAATCTCCCGGGCGCATGAAAAAAGCCCGCCTAAAAGGCGGGTTTTTTGCTTTAGATGGCGCGCCCGGAGAGATTCGAACTCCCGACCACCTGGTTCGTAGCCAGGTACTCTATCCAGCTGAGCTACGGGCGCTTAGAACTGTCTGTCTAAATCTAGTCTCGTCCTTCCCTGGTATTCATCCAGCTCGGCTCCCTGCCTCGCGCGAGCCGCATGCGGCTCGCCCACCTCGGCATCCCTGCCTCAGCTTCGCCGGGCGAAGCTATCGCTTCGCTGGGGAGGCCGGCTCAGCCAGCTGAGCTACGGGCGCTTGGATCGAGCAGAACCCATGACCACCTGGTTCGTAGCCAGGTACTTAATAAGGGCTCGGCGAAGGGCGTGAATTATCCCGGCTTGGCCCCGCCGGGTCAAGGAAAACGGCCCAAAAGCCCGTTAAAACAGGCTCTTGGACCGTTCCTATTGGGGCAGGCAACCGATCTGGCCGAGCCGCTTGGTGAGACTGAGGAAGTCAGAACGGGTGCACAGGGGCTTCAGGCTCGGCCACACGCTGAGGAACGGCACCAGGGTGCTCACGTCCTTGTCCCGCACCGCCCCCGCCAGCACCGTATAGGCCTGGTCGGGTTTGCCGAGGTGCATGTAGGCGTCCGCCAGGAACACCGCGCTGTGCTTGTCCGCCGGCGCGCGGGCAGCCTGGTCCGCGTACCAGTTGAAGTAGCTCACCAGCGAACCGTGGCCGCTGCCCTTCACCCTGGCTATGTCCGCGGCCGGGGCCTGCAGCACCTGCATCTCCACCGCGGCCTGCTGGGCGGCCTCGGCGTACTTGCCGGCGCCGAGCAGGCTCAAGGTCAGCAGGTGCTGCGCGAGCCGGTCCTGGGGGTTGAGGCCTGCGTTGGTGCGGGCGCTGCTCTCGGCCTTGGCGTACTGGCCGGTGAGGTAGGAGACCAGCGCCAGATCGTCGGTGGCGCTCACCGAGGCCGGGTCCAGCGCGCGCGCCGTGTCCATGGCGTTCTGCATGCCGCTGTTCTGGCCTACCGCCACCAGGTACTCGCCGTAGGCCTGCCATGCCCAGGCATCGCCCGGGTTGAGGCGCAGGGAATCCTTGAACTCGGGACCCGCCTTGGCGAGGTCCCAGTCGTAGTACATGTCCAGCTCGCCCTTGAGCAGCTTGGACTCGGCCGAGCCCCCGTCCAGGCTCAGCGCGCGCGCCACCAGCTTGCGCACGTCGTCGAGGTCGGCGCGCTTCATGTCCTGCTCGCGCAGCAGTGCGCGGGCGGCACAGGCGTAGGCGGCGGCGAAACCCGGGTCAAGAGCGATGGCCTTCTGGCAGCCGTCATAGGCCTCGTCGAGCTTGCCCTGGCCGATGAGGTAGCGGCCGGTCTGGAAGGCGATGGCGGCATCGCGGTTGTTGGTGAACGCGAGCGGCTTCACCGTGGCGTTGGGCGCGAGCAGCGTCGCCACTTGGGTCGCGATGCGGATCACCAGCTGGCGGTAGGCGCCGCCGGAGTAGTTGGTATCGAGGTCGTACTCGTCACCCCACACGTAGCTCTGGTCCACCGAGCGGATGAGCCGCGCCGAGATGCGGTAGCCCTGGGCCTGGCGGGTGATGGAGCCCTCCAGCACGAAGTTCGCGCCCAGCTCCTGGCCGATCTGCTTGATGGTCTCGCCGCCCTTGAGGTAGTGGGCCGACGAGGTGCTGGCGATCACGCCCAGGCGCTCGGGTGCGATGGGACCGAGCAGGTTGATGACCTCGTTGGAGATGGAGGCGCCCAGGATCGCATCGCCCTGGTTCGGCGAGAGATCGTTGAACGGTAGCACCGCCACCACGGTGGCCGGGCTGCCCTCGGCGCCGGGCACGTAGCCCGTGCCGCGCTGCTTGTAGAGCATGAAGGCGACCAGCACCAGGATCAGCACCGGCACCAGCACCGCCGCCAGGTGCACCGGGCGCAGGCCGGGGACAGCGGCGGGCGGCGCAGCCGGGACGGCGGCAGGCATGGCCGCGGCGGCGGCCTGGGCGCGGCGCTCCAGCGCCTGGCCGTCCTCGCTCACGCTCACGGGGAACACGAACTTGTAGCCGCGCCGCGAGATGGTCTGGATGTAACGCGTGCCTGAGGCGCCGTCGTTGAGCGCGATGCGCAGCTGCCGCACGCAGGCGCTGATCCCCTCCTCGAACTCCACCACGATGTGGCTGCCCCACAGGTGGTTCTTGATCTCCTCGCGCGAGACGGTGGTGTTGGCCTTGCGCAGCAGCAGTTCCAGCAGCTTCGCCACCTGCGGGCGCAGCTGCGCGGTCTTCTGGCCGTCGTTGAGCTCGCCGCTGTGCGGGTCGAAGACGTATTGGCCGAACGTATACTGCACTCGGGTCGGCTCCTGAACGCTGTTCATGCCGCGGCTGTCGGCCGCGCCACCGGGCTCGGCACCCCGGACCGCCAGCGCCACCCGCGCCTGGGGCCCGGGCCTGCGCATCACATCATATCCAGCCTCGCCGGGCGGGGCTATGCGCTCCAAGGACGTCGGATTCACGTGTGGCTCCCCTGCATGTCCGGAAGATCACATGGGTGCTGCCGCCGCCGGCGGTGCGCGGGACGCGCCCGCCGGCCGGCAGATCCGCGCCGGAAACCGTCACTGCCTCTTGTACGCGTCAGGAGCGACGTACAGGGTGCGGCTGAGTTTCTCCGCTGCCTGTATCTGTTCCTCGCTCATGCCGTCGGTGATGATGGGCTTGGCCTCCGCGATGTCCACGCCGCCGCGCTGGGCCAGGAGCAGCCAGGCATAGGCCCGCACGTCATCCTGCTGCTCGACGCCCTCGGCGTTGTGGTACATCACAGCCAGGTTGTACTGCGCGGCGGGCAGGCCCTGGCTCGCAGCCTTGGTGTACCAGCGCATCTCGGCGGCGGGATCCGCGTCCATGCCCTTGCCGTCGCCGTACATCATGCCGAGCTGGAACTCCGCATATGGATCGTTGCGGCGGGCCGCGAGCTCGAACCAGTGACGCGCCTGGGCGTAGTCCTGAGGGAAGCCCTGGCCGTTGTAGTAGAGCGTGCCGAGGTTATAAGCGGCGGTGGCGATGCCCATGTCGGCGGCGCGCTTGTACCAGGCGGCGGCCTCCGCGTACTTGCCGCGGGTGGTGAGCATCACGCCCAGGTTCGCCTGGGCCTCCGCATCACCGAGCCTGGCGAGTTCCTCCGCCTGCTCGATATCCTGGTCGGTATAGGTGGTGTTGCCCGGCACCTTGTCCACGTAGGCCGGCGGATGGATGTAGATCACCCTGACCCCGGGGGGCAGATGGTCGTCGGCGGACGCCAGCGGCGCCGCCAGTGCCAGCGCCAAGCCCATGAGGGCGAGCAAGGCCGGCTTGTACGAATCGGAGAGCAGTTTCGGGTCGCGGTTCATGACGGAAATCCTCCAGGGGTACCTGTCGCTTACGACCACAGGTATAGCCGAGGAGTCCCCGGGACAGGCCGAAAATCTTCTGATTTATGGCTGATTCATATATTTGGGCCCTGCGGGGCCAGGCCATAGGCAGGATCGCCCCGTCAGCTTGTCAGCATCGCCGCTGCCCCGCGGTGGCGGCTTCTGCGAAGGTGGCGGCGTCATCCCGACCGGTATGGAGGTACCGTCCGGTGGCGCAAGCCCATGACTCCTGGCGGCAGACCCGTGCGCAGGCACGCTGGCGGGACGAACTCGCGCAGTGCGAACAGGCGTTGCGCGAGGTACCCGGCGTGGACGCGCTCTGGCGCCTCGCCCGCGTGCGGCTCGCCCTGGGCCAGCGTGGGGAGGCGCGGCGACTGCTGGAACTCGCCCTGGAGCAGGATCCAGCCAGCGTGGAGGCGCGCTTCTATCTCTCGGTGGCGTCGTTCATCGCGGCCGAGCCTGCAGTGGAACGGCCGGCGGCCGTCCCGCTCCGGGCGGCTTGAGACCCGGGCCGCGCCAGCTCGTGCATGTCGGCCACGATGGCCGCGCCCTCACGCAACGCCACATCCTGGGCGCTCGCCACCTCGCCGCCGCCACCCGGCGCCTCCGCCGGCGTGCCGCCGGTGAGCTTCTTCCAGGCCAGCTCGTCCTTGTCGCGCCAGGCCTGTTCCTGCTCTTCCACGTGCCGGCGCGCATCCAGCTTGAGTGAGAGGCTAGTGGCCGCGGCGTCCTGCTTCAGGTGCTCGACGTCGCCGATGTAGAGCCGGAACAGCGGGTCGTCCTTGGCGCGCTGCTCGTGGCGCTTCTTCAGCTCCGGCAGTATCGCGTCCACCTTGTAGTCCAGCGCCTTGTAAGGCACCGGCGCGATGGTGTCCCAGGGCAGCGGGTTGTCCTCGGTCTCCTCGCCGAACTGGGTCGGGTCGATCTGCGAGGGCAGGATGATGTCCGGAGCCACGCCCTTGTCCTGGGTGCTGGCGCCGGTGACGCGGTAGAACTTGTCCGAGACGAACATGAGCTGGCCGGCCTCCGCCTCCGCGTCGGTCATCTCCGAGAGGTCGGCGAACTGGGTGGCCACGCCCTTCCCGTAGGTGTCGTTGCCGATGATGACGCCGCGCCGGTAGTCCTGCACCGCCGCCGCGAAGATCTCCGAGGCCGAGGCGCTGAGGCGGTCCACCAGCACCGCCAGGGGGCCGGAGTACACCGGCGTGGTGCTGGAGCGCACCACCGTGACCCGGTCGCCGGAGCTGCGCAGCTGCACCATGGGGCCCCGCGGGATGAAGAGGCCGGCGAGGTCCGCCGCCTCCTGCAGCGAGCCGCCGCCGTTGTTGCGGATGTCGATGATCACGCCTTCCACGTGCCGGGACTTGAAGCCGTCCAGCAGGCGGCGCACGTCGCGCGTCACGCTGTTGTAGTCGGGCTTGCCGGCGGCGCGCTCGTCGAAGTCGGTGTAGAACTCGGGGATGCGGACCACGCCGATGCGGGCCACGCCGCCGCCCTTGCGCGGCACCGTGATCACGTCGCTGCGGGCCGCCTGCTCGGCGAGCTTGATGGCGTCGCGCACCAGGCGGATCGGCTTGGTCGCCGAACCCGCCCGTGCGCCGGCCGGCAGCACCTGCAGCCTGAGCACCGTGCCCTTGGGGCCGCGCGTGAGCCGCACCACGTCGTCCAGCCGCCAGCCCACCACGTCCACGAAGTCGCCGCCATCGCCCTGTCCCACCGCGGCGATGCGGTCGCCCGGGTGCAGCGCACCGCTCTTGGCGGCAGGGCTGCCAGGCAGCACCCGCGCGATCTTCACGTAGTCGTCGTCCGTCTGCAGCTCGACGCCGATGCCCTCGAGCTTGAGGCTCATCTGGGTCTTGAACTGGTCGTACTCCACCGGCGGGAAGTACTCGGTGTGCGGGTCCAGCGCCCGGGCATAGGCGTTCATGAAGGTCGCGAACACGTCGTCGCTGTCGAACTTGTCCACGCCGTCGCGCAGCGTGCTGTAGCGCTTCTTCAACAGCGCCTGCGCCTGCGGCCAGGTCTTGCCGTCCAGCATGAAGTCGATCACGTCGTTCTTGACGCGCTTGCGCCACAGGTCGTCGAGCGCCGCGGGATCCTTGGCCCAGGCCTTGGGCTTGTCGTCCAGCGGCAGGGACTCGTCCTGGCCCAGGTCCGGCTGGGCAGCGAGCTGGGCCAGCGCGTAGTCCATGCGCGCGTCGAAACGCTGCTTGAACACGGCGTAGATGGCGAACGCGGGCTTGAGGTCGCCGTCGCGGATGCTGTCCGCCAGCGTCAGGCGGTAGGACATGAAGGAGTCGATGTCCGACTGCAGGAAGTAGCCGTGGCTCTGGTCCAGGGTCTTCAGGTACTCGTCGAAGATCTTGACCGCGAGCCCCGCGTCCAGCGGCTCGCGGCTGTAGTGGTAGTGGGTGAGCACGTAGGCCACCGCCTGATCCACGGCGGCCTGCCCCGGCTGCGGCGCGATGACGGCCGGCGGGTTCTCGATGGTCGCGGACGCCGTCTGCGTGTGCGCGGCCGGATACAGCCAGGCGAGGTTCGAGACGAGCAGCAGCAGGAGCTTCTTGTTCATGGCACCGGTCTTGGAGGGTAGGGAGCGGCGGGCGGCGCCGGCATGGCTCATTGTATCGGGCCCGGGGACCTCACGATTGGACCATGCCCGCCTCTGCCAGTTCAGTGGCGCAGGTCACAGCCGGCGCAGTGCGGCTTCACACGGGCTTCCGGTGCCCCGGGTGGCTACCCTAGCGATAGCCGCCCGGCGGCGGGGTGCTGGGTGCGGTCTCGGACGCGGGCGGAGGCTGCGGGGGCGTTGCCGGCGGCGGAGGCGCCGGCGGCGTGAACGTATAGACCAGCGAGAGGGCGGTCACCGCGTCGGTGTTCTTGAACCCCGGCAGCACGGCGCTGTTGTGGGTGACCGTATAGGACACCGACAGCGCGAAGCTGTTGTCCAGGTTCGCGGTGAGCGTGCTCACCGACTGGCTCAAGGTGTTGCTGGAGCCGTGCACCATGCTGAAGTTCTCGGTGAAGTTGCTGTTGGCGCTGAACTTCCACAGGTAGCTCGCCGCCAGCCGCTCCACCGGCTCGGACTCGCGCAGGCCCGTGGTGTAGTGCGTCTGGCGGCCGCCCACGCCGAACTCGACGTCGAGCTGCTGGGTGCTGGTGGTGAGCAGCCGGTGGCCGAGGCCCACCACCTCCGAGACGCGGCGCTCGTAACCGCTGAACACGTCGCGCAGGTAGTCGAGGTTGCCGAACAGGTAGTCGTTCGGGTCCAGGTTGTAGTCGGCCTGCCCGTTGAAGTTGAAGCTCTCGGCGATGAGGCCGCCGTCCTGGCTGGCCTTGAGGGTCTGCACCAGCACGGAGTCCTGCCAGTTGCCCGACCGGTAGCCCGCCAGCGCCTTGCCGTTGAAGGTGGAGCTGTTCACGTTGCCGGTGGTCTGCAGGTAGCCGAGCGCGACCGAGCCCTGCCAGCCCTCCGCCACCGCGGTCTGGCGCGCCGCGTCGGCGTTCGCCTGCAGGTCGGTGAGGTTCGCGTCGGCGCGCGCGCCACTCATGCCCAGCGCCGCAACCAGCGCCATCGCTACGATCCCTGCTCGCACCATGATCCGGGCGCCTCCATCCCATCCTGCACCGGATGATAAGGGAAGCGCCCGGGACGGGCGTTTTTACATGACAGTATGCGGTCTACCTCAGAACTTCACCCCCGCCGTCACGTACAGGAAGCGCCCCGGCGTGCGGTAGAACGTGGGCAGGAAGCTGTTGGCGAAGGCGGACATGGCGATGGGCGGCTGCTTGTCGAACAGGTTGCGCACGCCCACGCCGAAGTCCGAGTCCAGCACGTCCACGTGGTAGGTCAGCTGCACGTCGTGGTAGACCGTCGCGCCGATATGGTTACCCGGCACCGGGCCGCTCTCGAACGGGAAGTCCACGGTGAGCGGACAGCGGCTCGGCGGGTCCACCACCACCGCGGCCGAGCAGTCCTCCACCAGCGCGCCGACGTACTGCACGTTCCAGCTCGCCGACCAGTCGCCGCGGCTCCAGTTGAGGTTGAGGGTGGCCCGCTGCTTGGGGATGCCGCCCGTGACCGAGCTCGTGCCGGCGGTGCCGGCACCGTTGGTGGTGGTGCCGGAGAGCTCCTGGCTGCTGAAGTCGGTGCCGAACGCCAGGGTCGCCACGTACTGCTTGGTGAACGACCACTCCAGGCCGGCCTTGAAGTCCCCCACCGCGGTGGAGGGGAACTTGTAGTGCAGGCTCAGATCCATGCCCTCGACCTTGATGCCGCTGGCATTGATGTTGAGGTTGTCGATGTTGGTGATGGCCCCGGGCGCGTTGGCGCCGTGGTCCCCGCCCGAGCGGGTGATGAGGCTGCAGTAGCGCGGCTGGCCGTGCACGTAGCAGCCGTCCAGGACCAGCTGCGCCGGGATCTGGCTGATGGCGTTCTGCAGGTTGATCTTGTAGTAGTCCGCGCTCACATCGAACCCAGGCAGCCAGTCCGGGTCGTAGACGAAACCCACCGTCTGGGAGATGGCCCGCTCCGGCGTCAGGTTCGTGTTGCCGCCGATGGTGGTGTGGATCTCGCCGCTGCCCGGGAACTGCAGCGAGTACGGCCCGGCACCGCACTTCGGGGCCTTGACCGGGTTGGCGGGCGTGACCACGCAGGGATCGGTGAGGAACTGGAAGCTGTCGCTGTCCGCCAGGAACAGGTCGCTGATGCTGGGGATGCGGAAGCCCTGGGTCCAGGAGGCGCGCAGCAGCAGCTGGTCGTTGGACTGCCAGCGCAGCGAAGCGCTGCCGGTGGAGGCGCTGTCGGTGTGCGCCGCCAGGTTGCCCGTGTTCAGCGCCCCGCCCTTCCACTCGAAGTGCGACCAGCGGTTGGCGAGGTCCAGGTCCACCTTCTGCATGAACGGCAGGCCCGCAGCCAGCGGGATGTCGAACTCCACATACTCCGCCCGGGTGGTCTCGCGCCCCTCGGTGGGCGGGATCAGGCTGTTGGCGGTGTTCCCCTGGGTCACCAGCGCGTCCGGGTGCGAGAAGCCGTCGGTCTCCAGGTACTCGGCGCCCAATGCCATGCCGAGCGGCCCCGCCGGGAGGTCCGCCAGGGTGCTGCTGGTGTTGGCGGTGTAGTTGCGCATGTTCTGGGCCACCACGTCGTGCTGCTCGAACAGCACGTAGTTCAGCATCCCCGGCGTGATGGTGCCGTCGCCGCCGAAGATGTTGAGCGGGGTGCAGCCGGCTCCCGCGCCGGCGCAGGGCGCGGCCCCCGGCACGCCCAGCTCCTGCTGCAGCCGGAACGTGTTCACCACGCCGCCCGCCCGGTCGCTCTCGTAGTTGTTGCCGTAGGCGAAGCCGGCGTCCCAGTCCCACTCCTTGCCGAGGAAGCGGTAGTACCCCTCGAAGCCGCCGTTGAACTGGAAGTTCTTGACGGTCTGGGTGAACACCCGGTTGCCGCCTTCCGACAGGCGCCGGCCGAGGAACAGCAGCGAGTCGCAGCTGCCGGCGAAGATGCAGGCGTCGCTGGAGTTGCCCACCAGGTCCACGCCGAAGGGGTTGTAGGGGTTCTGGCCCGAGATGCCGACCGCCACGCCGTTCGCCTTGGCCTGGCCGAAGGCGCCCAGGGTCAGGGTGTTGGGCGCGAGCTGCTGGGAGGACTTGCGTTCGTTGAACAGCGCCTGGGTGCTGAAACTGAGGTTGTCGGCGATGTCGTAGTGCCCCTCCAGGTAGAAGGCGCTGCGCTCGCTGGGGATGGCGAGGAAGTTGGCGGGAGCGTAGTTGAAGCGGTCGCCGTTGCCGATGTCGCGGAAGTTGCTCAGCGAGGGGCCGTTGGAGCTGCCCGCATGCCCCGGCTTGGGCGTGTCGACCAGGGTCATGGAGCAGGTGCCGTAGCTCGTCAGCGTCGCGGAGCCGGGGCAGCCGTTCACGTCGAGGATGTTGAACAGCCCGCTGGGCGTGAGGAAGCTGCCTCCCCGGGAGCCCACCACGGGTTCCTTCGAGATTGTGCGGTCGCCGGCGAAGATCGGCGCCTCGTTCACGTAGGAGACGTTCATCACCGCGCCGCCGCGGTCGCCCGCGCTGCCGAGGGTGAAGTCGTATTGCTCCTCCTGCCCGTCCCAGCCGCCGCCGTCGGCGTGGGCGTCGTACTTGCCGAAGTGGGCGTTGGCCTCGGCTCCGTTGTAGCGCTTGAGGGTGATGATGTTGATGACGCCGGAGATGGCGTCGGAACCGTACAGCGAGGAGGCGCCATCCTGCAGGATCTCCACGTGGTCCACCACCGCCACCGGCACGGTGTTGAGGTCCACGTCGCCGCCCAGGCCGCTCACCACGCGCTTGCCGTCCAGCAGCACCAGCACGCGGTTCGCGCCCAGGTTGCGCAGGTCGATGTTGGTGCGGCCGCTGCCGCCGTTGTTGAACTGCCGGTTGGGCGCCGCGCCGGTGGAAGGCAGCTGCTGCAGCACGTCGCCGAGCGCGGTGAGGCCGGTGGCCTTGATCTGCTCCTGGGTCACGATGGTGATGGGGCGGGCTGCCTCCACGTCGGCACGCTTGATGCGCGTGCCGGTGACCTCGATCTTGCCGAGCTGGGCGCTGCCCGGCGGCGGGGCAGCCTCCTCCGGGGCGGGCTCCTGGGCCAGGGCAGGTGCGATCTGCAGCACGGCGCCCGTGAGCAGCAGGCCGCGGATGGTCTTCGACAGGGACAGCGAGCGGATTGCCATCTGATATCTCCCCAAGTCGTCGTTGTGGATGCTTCTCTGCGCGAGGCGAGTACTATTTTCGACGTACTATACTATTAGTAGTAAGGGAGTAAAGTGGTTACCGCTGCGCGCGCGGAGAAGTGGCTTTGCCGGCGATAGGGGGTTACACGGGTGCGCCGCAGAGCGGAACGCGACGGTCAGTGCTGGCGGAGAGAGGAGCGAAGGCGGCGCTCCATGCGGGCATGGCGCGCATCCGCCGCCGGTGAAGCGGCTGTCTCTTTTTGACCGGCCCGTGCCCTGCCCGGTATCATGCGCCCCCTGACCCCTTGGGCGAAGGCCGTAGGCCTTCGCAGCCGGACAGGGCGAGCCGCACAACGGCGAGCCGCTGGAAGGCACGTCAAGCGAAGCAAAAAATCCTGAGTTCTTGGAGAGGTGGCCGAGTGGTCGAAGGCGCGCCCCTGCTAAGGGCGTATACGGGCTAAAACCTGTATCGAGGGTTCGAATCCCTCCCTCTCCGCCAATTCGATAAAAAAGGGCCTCCTCCGGGAGGCCCTTTTTTATCGAACTTGGGGAGGCAGTTCGAACCCTCGATGCATATAAGGCTGGTTCGACAAAATCGCCTGGAGCAATTTTGAACAGCGCCGCCTCGCGGCGCTGGCCCGCAGGGCGCCGGGCAGGATAGCCCGGCGTAATCCCTCCCTCTCCGCATCGATCCGGGATTCAAGCCCTCATAAAAAAGAGCCCTTCGAGGGCTCTTTTTCATTGGATCCGAAAAGCATGGAAGCCCGCGTGCGGGCAGATCAACGCCTCGGGAAGCGGGGATTCAGCTGTTGCCGGTCTCGGGCGGGGTGCCGCCTTCCTGCTCGCGGCGGATGCGCTCGTAGATTTCCTCGCGGTGCACCGACACGGTGCGGGGCGCGTTCACCCCGAGCCGTACCTGGTTGCCCTTGACCCCGAGCACCGTCACCGTGACCTCGTCTCCGATCATGAGCGTCTCGCCTACGCGACGCGTAAGGATCAGCATCTCTCGACTCCTTGAAGTAGCCCTATGTCCCAATCACCTCTGAGAAGTCCTTTTCTTCTTCTTCGTATCCGTCCTCTGCGGGACGTTTTGTGGCTATTCTGCGCCCATGGCCCGCCGGGCTCAACCCGCCGCGCCACGGTGCAGGAAATCCTCCCGGGGGGAGGCCGCGAGGCCGAAGGCTTGGTGCAGGGCGCGCACCCCCGCCTCCAGCTGCTTCTCGTCCACCACCACCGAGACCTTGATCTCGGAGGTGGCCACCATGCGTATGTCGATGCCCTGCTCGGCCAGTGCCCGGAACAGGGTGCTCGCCACCCCAGCGTGGGAACGCATTCCCACGCCCACCACGGAGATCTTCACCACCCGCTCGTTGCCCTGCAGGTTCTGGGCGCCGATGCGGTTTAGGTTCGCACGCAAAATATCCATCACCTGCGGGTAGTCGTTGCGGTGGATGGTGAAGCTGAAATCCATGCGGCCGTCCCGCGCGACGTTCTGCACGATCATGTCCACTTCGATGTTCGCGTCCGACACCGGCCCCAGGATGCGGTAGGCGATGCCCGGCTCGTTCGGCACGCCGAGCAGCGAGACTTCCGCCTCGTCGCGGTTGAAGGCGATGCCTGAGACCACGGCGGCTTCCACGGCTTGATCCTCGTAGGTGATGAGGGTGCCCTCCCCTTCCTTGAAGGTGGACAGCACGCGCAGGGGCACATTGTATTTGCCGGCGAACTCCACTGCACGGATCTGCAGCACCTTGGAACCCTGGCTCGCGAGCTCCAGCATCTCCTCGAAGGTGATGCGCGGCAGGCGCCGGGCCTCGGGCACCAGGCGCGGGTCGGCGGTGTAGACGCCGTCCACGTCGGTGTAGATCTGGCATTCATCGGCCTTGAGCGCCGCCGCGAGGCCGACGGCGGTGGTGTCGCCGCCGCCGCGGCCGAGGGTGGTGATGTTGCCCTGCGGGTCCAGGCCCTGGAATCCCGCCACCACCGGCACACAGCCCGCGGCCAGGCACTCGCGCAGGGCCTGGGTGTCGATCTCCTGGATGCGCGCCTTGGTGTGGGCGCTGTCGGTGCGGATGCAGACCTGCCCCGCGGTGAAGGAGCGCGCCTTGAGGCCGCGCTTCTCGAGCGCGATGCAGAGCAGCGCGATGGAGACCTGCTCCCCGGTGGCGAGCAGCACGTCGAGCTCGCGCTGGTTCGGGCGCGGGACGAGACGATGGGCCAGGCCCAAGAGCCGGTCCGTCTCGCCGGCCATGGCCGAGACCGTCACCACCACCTCATCGCCCTGCCCGAGGGTCGCGGCGACCTTGCCCGCCACATGCTCGATGCGGGCGCAGTCCGCCACCGAAGTGCCGCCGTACTTCTGGACGATCAGAGCCACGGCGACGGCCGGACGATCAAGCTATCTTCGAACGCACCCAGTCCGGCACGGACTTGAGTGCGGCGTCGAGCTTGGAGGGATCGGTGCCGCCGGCCTGTGCCATGTCCGGCCGGCCGCCGCCCTTGCCGCCCACCTGCTGGGCCACCATGTTCACGAGCTCACCCGCCTTCACCTTGCCGGTGAGGTCCTGGGTCACGCCCGCGATGAGGCTCACCTTGCCCTCGCTGGCGGCGCCCAGCACCACCACCGCCGAGCCGAGCTTGTTCTTGAGCTGGTCCATGAGTTCGCGCAGCGCTGCCGCGTCCACGCCCTCCACCGCCGCCGCCAGCACCTTGGCGGGACCGATGGCCTGCGCAGAAGCCGTGAGTTCGTCGCCGCGGTTCGCCGCGAGCTTGCCGGAAGCCTGGGCCAGCTGTTTCTCCAGTTGCTTCACCCGTTCCTGCAGTTGCTGTGTCTTGGCTACGATGTCGTCGGAGCGCAAGGCGTCCACCAGCGCGCGCACGGTGCCCTGCAGGGTATGCACGTAGGCCAGGGCACCCGCGCCCGTCACCGCCTCGATGCGGCGCACGCCGGCGGCCACGCCGCCCTCGCTCAATATCTTGAAGAGTCCGATGTCGCCGGTGCGGTGCACGTGGGTGCCGCCGCAGAGTTCGGTGGAGAAGTCGCCGAACTTCATCACCCGCACCACGTTGCCGTACTTCTCGCCGAACAGCGCCATGGCCCCGGCCTTGATGGCCTCGTCGTAGCTGGTCTCGCGCACGTCCGCCGCCTCGTTGCGGCGGATCTCGGTGTTCACCAGGTCCTCGATCTTCGAGAGCTCCTCCGGCGTCACCGCCTGGTAGTGGGAGAAGTCGAAGCGCAGCCGGTCCGGCGCCACCAGCGAACCTTTCTGGGTCACGTGGGTGCCCAGCACCTTGCGCAGGGCCGCATGCAAGAGGTGCGTGGCGGAGTGGTTCAGCACCGTGGCCGCGCGCAGGCCTTCATCCACCTGCGCGTCCACGGTGTCGCCCAGCTTGATCTCGCCGTGGGTGACTTGGCCCATGTGAGCGAAAGCGCCACCGCCGCGCTTCTGGGTGTCCGCCACCTTGAACGCGCCGTTGCCATTCTTGAGCAGGCCCTGGTCGCCCACCTGGCCGCCGGACTCGGCGTAGAACGGCGTCTGGTCCAGCACCACCATGCCCTGCTCGCCGGCCTTGAGCGCCTGCACCGCGTCCTTGCCGCGGAACAACGCCACGACCTTGCCGGGATGCTTCAGGTGCTCGTAGCCCTTGAAGGCCGTCTCACCTTCGATGGCCACGTCCTGGCCGTACTCGGCGCCGAACTTGCTGGCGGAGCGGGCGCGGTCGCGCTGGGATTCCATCTCGCGCTCGAAGCCCGCCTCGTCGATGGCGAGGCCGCG
This sequence comes from Gammaproteobacteria bacterium, assembly GCA_036383255.1. Taxonomy (NCBI): domain Bacteria; kingdom Pseudomonadati; phylum Pseudomonadota; class Gammaproteobacteria; species Gammaproteobacteria bacterium. The sequence goes on from DASVOS010000011.1 coordinate 188,719, forward strand.
CTCGCGGGCGATGTCGTTGGTGAGGTCGGCCGGGAAGCCATAGGTGTCGTAGAGCTTGAACACCGTCTCGCCCGGCAGCGTCTTGCCCTTGAGCCCCTTGATGGCGGACTCCAGGAGGCCCATGCCCTGAGCAAGCGTCTCGGCGAAGCGTTCCTCTTCCTGCAGCAGCACCTTCTCCACATGGGAGGCGGCCTTGTGCAGTTCCGGATAGGCCCCGCCCATCTCGGCGTCCAGCGCCTTCACCAGCTTGTGGAAGAAGGGCTTCTCCTGACCAAGCTTGTAGCCGTGACGGATGGCACGGCGGATGATGCGGCGCAGCACGTAGCCGCGGCCTTCGTTGGAGGGCAGCACGCCGTCGGTGATGAGGAAGGCGCAGGCGCGGATGTGGTCCGCGATCACCCGCAGCGAGGGACTGCTCTTGTCCTTCGCGCCCGTTACATCTGCCGCAGCGGCAATGAGCTTCTGGAAGAGGTCGATCTCATAGTTGGAATGCACGTGCTGCAGCACCGCCGTCACGCGCTCCAGGCCCATGCCCGTGTCCACGCAGGGCTTGGGAAGGGGCGTCAGCACCCCGTCCGCCGAGCGGTCGAACTGCATGAACACCAGGTTCCAGATCTCGATGTAACGGTCGCCGTCCGCATCGGGCGAACCCGGGGGCCCGCCGGCCACGTCGGCGCCGTGGTCGTAGAAGATCTCGGAGCAGGGGCCGCAGGGGCCCGTGTCCGCCATCTGCCAGAAGTTGTCGCTCTGGTACTTCTGGCCGCCCGGCTTGTCGCCGATGCGCACGATGCGCGCCGCAGGCACGCCCACGTCGTTCAGCCAGTGGCCGTAGGCCTCGTCGTCCGTGTGGTAGACCGTGACCCAGAGCTTCTCCGGGGGCAGCTTCCAGACCTGGGTCAGGAGTTCCCAGGAATAGAGGATCGCGTCCTTCTTGAAGTAGTCGCCGAAGCTGAAGTTGCCCAGCATCTCGAAGAAGGTGTGGTGGCGGGCGGTGTAGCCCACGTTCTCCAGGTCGTTGTGCTTGCCACCGGCGCGCACGCAACGCTGCGAGGAGGCCGCGCGCCTGTAGTCGCGCTTGTCGCGCCCCAGGAACACGTCCTTGAACTGCACCATGCCGGCGTTGGTGAAGAGCAGCGTCGGGTCGTTGGCGGGCACGAGCGGGCTCGAAGGCACCACCATATGGCCCTTGGACTGGAAGAACTCCAGGAAACTCTTGCGGATGTCGTTGCTGGTCATCATGGGCGGATATTATGAGGCCTTGGCCCCCGCCACCCAATAGAAACACCGGTATTCCGGCTGAAATAGCGGTCTTCTAGTCTTCCAGGTCGCCCTTCAGGGCCTTGCGGATGTCCTCCATGGAGAACCCGCGCTGCTGCAGGAAGCGCGCCTGCCGCGCCCGTTCCGGCATATCCTTCGGCAAGTCTGTCCCAAAACGCTTGCGCCTGGCAGCCTCCGCGCCCTGGGCCGAGGCCGCTTTCAGGCCCGCCACCGCCTTCTCCATGAGCTCGCCGGTCACGCCCCGGCCCTGTAGTTCAGCGCGGATCTTGAGGGGGCCGGAACCGCGCCGCACCCGGGCAGCCACGAACTCCTGCACGAAGCGGACATCCGAGAGCAGCGACTGCCCCTGCAATGACGAGAGCACCGCCTCGACGGCGGTGCTCTCATAGCCTCGTCCAAGAAGCTTTGACCTGAGTTCCTGGGCGGAGTGCTCGCGCCGGGCCAGGAGGGCCAGCGCCTTGGCCCTGACCCTCGCCGGGTCGCGGGCCTCCTCCGGCTCAGGCTTCCGTGATCTCTTCAGGCTCATCGCCTTCGTCGCTGTCCACCACCGCCAGTGGGGCGCCGGGGACCTTCTTCGGCACCAGCTTCTCGCGGATGCTGGCCTCGATCTCGGCCATCACTTCCGGGTTCTGCTCCAGGTATTCGCGGGCGCCTTCCTTGCCCTGGGCGATCTTCTTGCCCTTGTAGCTGTACCAGGCGCCGGACTTCTCGACGAACTCGTGGGTCACGCCGAGCTCGATGATCTCGCCGGCGCGGGAGATGCCCTTGCCGTAGAGGATCTCGAACTCCGCCACCTTGAACGGAGGCGCCACCTTGTTCTTCACCACCTTCACGCGGGTCTCGCTGCCGATGACCTCCTCGCCGGCCTTGATGGCGCCGATGCGGCGGATGTCCATGCGCACCGAGGCGTAGAACTTGAGCGCGTTGCCGCCGGTGGTGGTCTCGGGGTTGCCGAACATGACGCCGATCTTCATGCGGATCTGGTTGATGAAGATCACCAGAGTGTTGGTGCGCTTGATGTTGCCGGTGAGCTTGCGCAGCGCCTGGCTCATGAGGCGCGCCTGCAGTCCCATCTGCGGCTCGCCCATCTCGCCTTCGATTTCGGCCTTCGGCGTCAGCGCGGCGACCGAGTCGATCACGACGACGTCGACCGCGTTCGAGCGGACCAGCATGTCCGCGATCTCGAGCGCCTGCTCGCCGGTATCGGGCTGCGAGATGAGCAGGTCCTCGGTCTTGACGCCGAGCTTGGCGGCGTAGGAGATGTCGAGCGCGTTCTCCGCGTCGATGAAGGCGGCGGTGCCGCCGGCCTTCTGCATCTCGGCGATCACCTGCAGCGTGAGCGTGGTCTTGCCGGACGATTCCGGGCCGTAGATCTCGACCACCCGGCCGCGCGGCAGGCCGCCGACGCCGAGCGCGAGGTCGAGGCCGAGCGAGCCGGTGGACACCGTCTCGATGTCCTTGATGGCCTCCGCGTCCATTTTCATGATCGAGCCCTTGCCGAACTGCTTCTCGATCTGGGAAAGCGCGGCGGCTAATGCCTTAGACTTGTTGTCATCCATTTGCGTCTGTACCTCTTCTTTTAGGTCGGCATCTACGGCAGGTACTGAGCCCTGGGCCAACACCGGATACTGTATAAACGTCCATGATTGTGAAACCGTTGACCGGCCCCTGTCAACTGCAAAAAACCCATTAGGAGACAAAGCGATGGCGAGAGTCGCGTTCCTCGGCCTCGGCGTCATGGGCTACCCGATGGCGGGTCATCTGCTGAAAAAAGGCGGTCACGACGTGACCGTTTACAACCGCACGCGCGCGAAGGCCGAGCAGTGGGCGAAGGAGTACGGCGGCAAGCACGCAGCGACGCCGCGCGAGGCGGCAAAGGACTGCGATTTCGTGATGATGTGCGTCGGCAACGACGACGACGTGCGCTCGGTGGTCTACGGCGCCAACGGAGCGCTCGCCGGCATGAAGAAAGGCGCGATCCTGGTGGACCACACGACGGCCTCGGCGGTGCTGGCGC